>JAYSWI010000232.1:0-2063 GCA_043718125.1 Flavobacteriales bacterium | reverse complement strand
ATTTCACTCCTTTCTCTGCCAAACACTGCCTCCATGATTCGCTGCTCGAAATAAACCGTGAAGCCTTCATTGAGCCAGAAATCGTCCCAAGTGGAATTGGTAACAAGGTTGCCGCTCCAACTATGGGCAAGCTCATGGGCAACAAGTGCGACTAAAGATTTGTCGCCTGCAATGATGGTTGGCGTGGCAAATGTTAGACAGGGATTTTCCATTCCACCAAATGGAAATGCAGGAGGAAGAATAAGCAAATCATAACGGCCCCAGACATAAGGGCCATAAAGATTTTCTGCTGCATCCACCATTTTTTGCATGTCCGAAAATTCGTTGGCGGCAGCATCTATCAATGAAGGAATTGCATAAACACCTGTTCTTGAACCAACGGATCGAAACTGGACATCGCCCACTGCAAGTGCTATCAAATAACAGGGAATTGCCTTGTCCATTTTGAATATGTAAGTGCCAGTTTCATTTTTTGTTTGCGGATTTTCGGCACTCATCAATGCAATTAAATTGGATGGCACTTGCACTTTTGCATTGTAGGTGATGCGCACTCCGGGGCTGTCTTGACAAGGCATCCAAGTGCGACCAAGAATGGCTTGCGATTGCGAAAACAAAAATGGTTTTTCGCCTTCCACCCAGAGCAGTGCCTCAGCATCAGGCGAGGTGGAATAGGTGATGGATACTTGCTTAGAAGTGCTATCAATAGGCACTGTCAAAGCACTGCCGATGTATTGTTTTTCTTCGCCAAGAACGAAAGTTGCGTCCTTTCCATCCACAGTCACTTTCGAAATGTTTAAAGTTTTTGTATCAAAAATGATGGTGTTCGAACCTGTCAGATTTTGAATAGTGTAAGTAGCAGTAGCTGCAATTGTTTTGGTTGCAAAATCAACCTTTGCGTCCCATTCCAAATGGGTTACACGGGCATCGTTTGGTTTGCTCCAGGTGTGTGGATCACTTGCTAATTTCATATTGGCTATTATCATTTTTGATTTGTCGGAACGTTCAGGCGTTCTGGTGTTCTTTTCTCCGCAAGAAAAAATGGCGAGTAAACAGAATGCGAAAATTATTTTTTTCATGTGCGCAAATATGTGCCTGACGGATAGTGAAGACTAACAGTGAATGGATCAATGCACCTATTTAATGTTGAACGGAAGGTGTATGATTCGTCCTCACTTGTTGCAAATGCTGCAAGTCATTTGTCAAATCATTTTGAATTATTTCCCAAATTATTTCATAGTCCACATCGAAATATTCGTGTGCAATATGATTGCGTAAACTGTACATCATGGCCCAAGGAATGTGTTTGTTCTTTTTCTGCAAACTGTATGGTATATGGCTTGAAGCTTCGCCAAGAATTTCGAATTGATGTTGCACTGCATCGCAAAGCATTTTGTTTTTTACAAAATATTCAAAAGAAATTTCTTTGGTATAGCAATGTATTTGTTCGATTGCTTGTTCCATTTCTTGCAGACAAAGAAGCACCATTGGGTTAGTTTCTGATTTTCTTATAGCCATTTTACAGTGCTTATTATTTCTGGTTTGTAAAGCACTTTTATTCCATTGGGCGTCACAATATCAATTCGTCTAAAAAGTTTTTTTTCGAGAAATTCTTTCATTTCGAAAAATTTCCAACCCAATGGTTTTTGAAGTTCAACAATGATGTTTACTTCCACACGTTTCAGTGTATTTTGGGAAGTATAATCATAAAAAAAACCGAGCTTATTTACTCCGTATTTTCTTGCCAGTTCGGGTGTTAGCCGATTCAAATTGTGTCGCAATTGAATGTCATTTACATCTTTTTTCATGAGGGTAAAGATGAACCAAGCCGTTTATGATCTGATGGCGAAAAGCTGAAAACATGAAATCGTTAAGAAAGGAATTGACTCCGAAAGAATACAACCGCGAAATGGCAGTGTTGAAACTTTTTATGCGAAAAGTAATTGTTGTATTTCCAATAGTTAATACCAATTGTAATTAGTAGATAGGCCAGCCATTTCTCTCCTTCTGGAGAGAATACAAGTGAGGCGATAAGCTGCAACGGACTGTCTAATAATTACAATTAG
>JAYSWI010000231.1:0-2064 GCA_043718125.1 Flavobacteriales bacterium | reverse complement strand
TATTACTTATACCTACGAGCAAGAATGGGTAAGGCAGAAACTGGATACAATTGTGGTGGATGATGAAATAGTCAATTACTACAATATCAACGAAAGCAATTTCGAGCTGAAAGGTTACATTCTAAAAGTGAAATTCTGCGCTATTGGATCTGACAGCAAAGCAAAGAATGGACTGTCAAAACTTTTTTACAGCACCAAACAAGAAGACCTGGTGAAGCTGGAAAAGTATTGTTTGGACAACGGAGCCTCATACTATTTCAATGAGGATAAATGGATGCTTTGGGAAGATTTCATAAAACAAATTCCTTTAGAGGACTATGATGCGGAAACGTTTTTGAAAAAAAATAAGACTTTTGAATTTGAGAAGGACAATAATTTGTATCTGATGAACATCACCAATTTTCAGTTGGATGGAAGTCGTTCGCCATTGAGTTTCGAACGCGAAAAAATAAAAAATATGATTCTCAATAAACGTAAAATGCAATTGTTGGAAGCCATGCGCGAAGACCTTTATCAAAAGGCCCTTCAAGAGAAAAAAATTGAAACATTTTACCAAGAAAAATGAAACAACGCATTCCACTATATCTGTTTCTGCTCTTCATAGCAGTTGGTATTGAAAGCCATTCGCAGCAAACCAAACTAATTGACGGCATCATTGGAACGGTAGGAAACGAAATAGTTCTATACAGTGATTTGCAAGCCTCCATTTTGGAAATGGGCAGCGAGGCAGACGCCACCTCAACGTGCTCGATTTACGAAAACTTGATGTATCAAAAACTGTTACTCAACCAAAGTAAGTTGGACAGTTTGGTGGTAAGCGACAGCGAAGTGCAACAACAAGTGGATCGCAGGTTAGACTATTTCATACAAATGTTTGGCAGTGTTGAGGAGTTTGAGAAATACTACAACAAATCCTCCTCTCAACTGAAAGATGAATATTTTGATCTGATAAAAGACCAGCTATTGGTGCAGCAGATGCAGGATGCCATTACAAAAAACTTGAAAGTGACCCCTGCCGATGTGCTCAGGTATTACCAAACCATACCACAAGATTCATTGCCACTAATTGGTGAGCAGGTTCAATATTCGCAAATAGTGGCAGCACCCAAAGTGCGCGAGGAGGAACGAAATCGGATATTATTTGTAATGGACAGCATACGCAGCCGCCTTGCCAGTGGCAGAGGATCAATGATGCTGGAGGCCTCCAAATGGAGCGAAGATCCGGGCAGCAAATACAAAGGCGGATGTTATCCATTGCAACGCAGAGGATCGTTTGTGCCCGAATACGAAGCAGCCGTTTACAATACAATAGAAGGACAATACTCTCCAGTATTCAAAACCGAATACGGCTATCACTTTGTGAAGGTGATAGAAAAAAGAGGAGACTTTTATGAGAGCTGCCACATACTAATGTCGCCCAAAATGCAAACCAACGATCTTGATTTTGCAAGAATAAAATTAGATTCTGTGAATGCACTGCTTGCTGATTCTATGTCCTTCGCACAAGCAGCTATTGTTTTTAGCACAGATGAAGAAACGAGCAATGCAGGGGGGCGCGTAATGAACAATGCCACAGGCGGCACCAAACATGATGTGGCTCAAATGACTGCTGAACTCAATCTAATTTTAATGGAAATGAAAGTGGGCGAGGTGAGCCAGCCCATTTTGAAATCCAATGCAGACGGCACACAAGCGTATGTTATTTATAGGCTGGACGCGCGCTCCGATGCGCACATCGCCAATATAAAAGATGATTATGAAATATTCAAAAATGTAGCAGAAGGAGAGGCCAAGCAAAAGGAAGCAGACAAGTGGGTGAAGAAAAAATTGGCCACCACCTTCAGCGCTATTGATCCAGAATATGCCGCTTGTTCCTTTCAATTTCCTTGGAACATTTCGGTACAAAAACCCTAGCAACTTATTTTATTTTATCACAGAACAAGCGATAGAAAAACACCTGATAATTTTTTAATTTCTTCGCATTTCACCTTACACACAAAATATATTTTAGCCCGCTGTTGAAAGTGATTTTTAGAAGCACTCGATTTTTTTCTTTGATTGCTC
>JAYSWI010000024.1:0-2900 GCA_043718125.1 Flavobacteriales bacterium | reverse complement strand
AGGTGGCCATAACTGCAGCATCAGAAAATTTTCCAAGCAATCATCCAATAGCACCGTGTGGTGCTTGCAGGCAAGTGATGTTGGAATACGAGACAAATCAAAAAAGCCCAATAACCCTCGTTATGCAAGGCACAACGGGCAAGGTTTATCGCGTAAAAGGAATTAGTCAATTGTTGCCTTTGTTCTTCCATGAAGAGGGCCTGCGAGATGGAAAGATTTGAATTCGTATCAAGCCAGAACAAATCGGTAGCTTCAGGTAAGTGATCTAAATTTAAAGAGAAGGATTGTTATGAAGAAATTATTGGAAGCTTCTAAAGAGCCAAAGCTTGTTTTTTCTCAACTCGAACTGCAATCAAAATACTTATTTCATACAACAACAAAATAGGAAACGCCACCAACAATTGGCTTGTAACATCAGGCGGTGTTAGTATTGCTGAGACAATGAGATTTACTACAAAAGCATGTTTGCGGTATTTCTTTAAAAAGGCAGATGACGCCAATCCAATTTTTGCTAGAAAATAAATAAGAATGGGCAATTGAAATAGCAAGCCTGTGCCGAACACCAACGAGGTGGTTAGCTTCAAATAAGAAATAAGTGTAGGCTCATTTTTTACATCAGCAAAAGTGTAATTGCCTAAAAATTGAACTGAAAGTGGTGCAAGCACAAAGTAGCCAAAAGCAATGCCTGCAAAAAACAAAAGCGAAACAAACAGCACCACCCCGCTCACCATTTTTTGCTCGGTGTTGCGAAGTCCGGGTTTGATAAATTTCCATATCTGCATTATCACCCACGGAAATGCAAGGATGAGTCCGCCCAACAAACAAACCACGATGTCAGCATTCATGGCTCCGCTCATGGTGGTGCTTTGAAGCTCCATCTGAGGTGGTGTCAAACAAAGTTGATCGCCCAACCCAATTTTTTCTGACCAAGAACAAAATATGCGGTACGTAATAAAATCTGCATTGCGTGGCCCCATGATAATCGTTTGCACTACAAAGTCATGGAAATAAACGATGACAATGACGCCAACCAAAACGCCCAAAACGGCACGTACTAACCGCTTGCGCAATTCTTCCAGATGTTCAAGAAACGACATGTCCTTTTTTTCTTCAGCCATAGTTGGTTAAGTTGAAAATACTAACGTTTGTAAAATGGAAAAGAATAAGGCAATATTATTTTTTGCGACACATAGAAGCTTATGCATTTTGTACAGTCAGAAAATGCCCTCTTTCAATATGTCGTGTATGTGAACAATGCCTTTGTATTTGCCCGCTTTTGTTACGATAAGTGTAGTGATGTTGTTGGCCTCCATGGTTTGAAAACCTGCAACTGCCAAGTCATCAGCATCAATAGTCACAGGGGTTTTGCCCATCACATCGGAGGCCATAGTTTTGGTGATGTCCATGTTGTGCTCAAGCATTCTACGGATGTCGCCATCGGTTATTATTCCAACCAATTTTTCCTTGCTAACTACTGCCGTTGCGCCAAGTCGTTTTGTTGAAATTTCAATGATTACATCTTTCATTTTGGCCGATGGCAACACCATTGGTTTTGAATTTTCACTCAGCAAATCACTCATTTTTATATAGAGCTTTTTACCCAATGCCCCACCCGGATGATATTTGGCAAAGTCAACAGAACTGAATCCTCTACACTCCATCAAAGCCACGGCCAGCGCATCGCCCATAGCAAGTTGTGCAATGGTGCTACATGTTGGAGCAAGGTTGTTTGGGCATGCTTCCTTGGCAACAGGTGTGTGCAAAATGAAATCACTTTGTTGGTGCAAAAAACTATGCGTATTGCTCACCATACCGATAAGTTGGTTACCCATACTTTTTATTAGAGGGACAAGCATTTTTATTTCGGGCGAATCACCACTTTTCGAAATACACAGAACAATGTCGTGCTTCTGAACATTGCCAAGGTCGCCATGAATGGCGTCTGCAGCGTGCATGAACAAAGCGGGTTGGCCGGTACTGATGTATGTGGCCACTAATTTCTGCGCGATGTTGGCACTCTTCCCAATTCCCGTAACCACCAATCTTCCCTTCGATTTCAAAAGGATATTCACCACCTTTTCAAACGAGGCATCAATGGTATTTACCAAAAAAGAAATGGTATCGGCCTCCAATTGAAGGGTGCGCTGTGCAGATATTATGATAATGCTCTTTTTCAACTATACTCCTAATTTATGATGGCGCAAAGATGAAGTCCCCGATGCAATTAAGTGGGGTATAACGATTTTTTTTGGATTGATGTGGCATTAACCACCTTAGACACTGTTGTCTGTGTCCTTCAAGTCCTCTCTCAAAGCCCACGGCAAGTCTCCACCATCAAAACCATACCCATTGCCATTTGTCCCAACAGTCCCAAAAGTCTCATCCCAAAAAGACACTTCCACTACAACCACAACCCCTTGACATGAAATATTTGGTCTCAGATTCTAGCTCATTTGGTGCCTTTCTTCCCGAATTCTAATTAAACAGGCACGAATACTCATTCATATTAGGTTACTGACTATCCTTGCATACACATTTGTCTTCACAACAAGATACAAAACAGTTTTTGTTGAAATACCTTTGAAAATGAAATCAAAATTTAACCTCCTGATTGTTCTTGTAATCTTCTCCATTACAGCAAGAATGAATGCACAAACTACTATTATCAACCCCGCCACCGATGGTGGTTTCGAGCTTGGAGGTGGCGGTTTCGCTGCCAATGGATGGACGGTAACAAACGCTGCCTTCAACAACTGGCAGAACAGTGCTGTAGGCACTCCATTTGCCGGTACAAACCACGCCTTCATCTCCAATGATGGCGGTGTTACTTATGGTTACAGTACCGTTACTGCTGCTGCAAGTCATTTCTTTAAAGATGTGACTATACCAGCACCGGAAAC
>JAYSWI010000230.1:0-5910 GCA_043718125.1 Flavobacteriales bacterium | reverse complement strand
GATTTTGATGTGACTGTTGGTGATAATTTTAACATAAGTCAAAGCATTTATCCAAATCCACTTACGGTAATTGATATTGCATACCTATCAATTGGTGGAATTGAGCGCAAGGTGATTACCGTTTCGGAAGGATATGACGGTTCATGTTCATTAGATTATATCGAAGGGTTTGGCCATTGGCGAGGAATATGGAATAATAATTCGGCAAATTTTGACTGCAATTTATATTTGACTTGCTTCAGTCTGAATGGGGATTCATATTTTGCAGATTGCTATGAAACGCCTTGGTTAATTCCTTCAAGTGAGAATTGTGAATACGCAGTTGGTATCAGCAATATCGATGCTCCGCAAATTTCAGTTTATCCCAATCCTTTCGATAGTGAATTTACCATTGACGCCAACATGGCGATTGAAAATATTGCTATTTTCAACTCATTAGGTGAGTGTATCGTGTCTATGAAATCAAACCAGAGAATAGTCAAAATGGAATCTCAAAATCTCATGGGCGGGATTTATTTTGTTCACGTTTTGCTGAGCAATGGGTACGTTTTATCCAAACAAATGATAAAAGAGTAATATCGTTTCTTAGAATAAAATAGACCAAGACTATTTTGAATTAAGAATTGATATCAAATATCCCAAGTCAGTTTTAGCACCTCACTTGTGGGATGCGATTGGCAGCAAAGTATCATTCCATTATTTACTTCTTTGTCTGTTAGTGCATAATTGGCATCCATGCTCACTGTGCCTTCTACCAGCTTGGCCATGCAGGTGGTGCACACACCTCCTTTGCAACTGAAAGGTGCATCCACTCCAGCATCCAGGGCTGCGTTTAGAACACTATCGCCATCTTGCGATAGTTCAAATGTTGTTTCTATTCCATCTAAAATTGTGCTCACTTTGGCCATTGTAATTGTGCTTGTTTTATTTTGTAAGTGTAATTATTTCTTGCTGAAAATTTTGATTGCTCCATTCGCAAGGATTCACTTGCTGTTTCACTATTTCATTTTTGCTATTTATGAAATAGGTGGTTGGAATGGTGTAAATATTCAAAGCCTGCAAAGATGCGGTTTGGAATATTCTTATTTGAGTTGGCAATGTCTTTTTTATGTTTTCAATTTTTTCAATCGAATCATCGGTAACGAAAATGTAGTTCAAATTGGATAATTCAGTGGATTGAATTGCCGTGGTCATGTCGCGCAACTCACGCATGCAAGGCCCGCACCACGTGGCATAGAAGTGAATAACGGTTGGGCCATTTATTTCTTCCCCAAGTTTTACTTGCTGCCCAGTTTGGCTTGTAACCAACGTGTCGGCAAAAGCGATGGTGGGCACCAAATGATATCGCGACCAATAAAAAAATCCAATTCCGATGGCAACTATGGCAAATAGAATAGTGGGGTTAGAATATTTTTTCAAGCTACTTTTTTTCCTTTAATAAAAATAGATTCTTGTGGAATGCTGCCAAAGTAATAGGGCAAAGCCGCCAAGGAGGGCAGTTCCTTCGTGATGAAAAAATTGGCCATTTTTCCTATTGAAATAGTTCCCAAGATTTCTCCAATAGCCATTGCATAAGCCGCGTTGATGGTAGAAGCATTTATTACCTCTTCAACGGTCATATTCATATTGATACACGCCAAACTGTTTACCAAATTCATATTGCCGCTGGGACATGAACCAGGATTATAGTCTGTGGCCAGGGCCAAAGGCAAACCCGCATCAATTATTTTTCTTGCGGGTGTGTATGGGATTTTTATAAATAATGAACAGCCGGGCAAAGCCACCGGCATTGTTTCCGACTTTGATAAAAGAATGATGTCTTCATCTGATATCAATTCTAAATGGTCCACACTTAGCGCTTGGTGTTTTACACTTACACCAACGCCTCCAATAATATTGAATTGATTGACGTGTGTTTTGGGTGCTAGTCCATGTTGCACGCCCGCAGCCAAAATCCGATCAGTATCTTCTACACTGAAATAATTTTTCTCACAAAAGACATCAATGAATTCAGCCAGATTTTCGGATGCTATGGCTGGTATCATTTCATTTACAATTAAGTCAACGTAGCCCTTTGTGTTGCTTTTATATTCCAGCGGAAAGGCGTGTGCACCCAGGAAAGTAGCCTTGATAGTAAGCGGGTGTTTTTCTATCAATTGCCCAATAACACGCAGCATTTTTAATTCGCTTTCAAGTGTCAATCCATATCCACTTTTTATCTCCACAGCTCCGGTTCCCATCCTCATCACTTCATTCAATCTTAACCAAGCGCTTTCAAAAAGTTCCTCTTCTGTGGCTTGATGTAAAAGCAATGCGGAGTTGAGAATGCCTCCGCCTCGGGCAGCTATTGCTTCGTAAGTCAGTCCGCTAATTCTATCGGCAAATTCTCCTTCGCGTGAGCCGGAATAAACGATGTGGGTGTGCGAATCGCACCATGTGGGCAACACATATTTGCCACCGGCATCTATCACCTCCAAGTTACGCCAATCCGTTATCCCTGGCCAATCTTGCATTTGTCCGAAGGCCACTATTTTCTCTTCTTCTATGGCCAACCAAGCATCATTTAAGATGGGCAATTGTTGCATGGCTATTCCACATAATTTAGATGGTGCATTGTCATAAATGCCAACAAGACCCTTGATATTTTTGATGAGAAGTTTCATAATACATGAACAATAACCTTGGCAAGTTTACATTCAACACATCTGAATTTTTTAGCAAAATAAAAAGCTTGTAATATTTATGGGCGAACAATTACGAATTGCTTTTTTAAAAAAACGAATGAGAATATATTTTGAAAAAATGATCATCATTGTATTCTACTTCATTCTAATTTTTTCTAACGCCTAATTTTATTATCAATGAATTCGACAGTATTGAAGTGTTCCATTTTGTGCACAATTTGGTTGACTGGACTCACCCTTAAGGCACAATATTATGAGGCCGACACCACCTCTATTGCCCTGAAAAATAGTTTTGGCCTGTACCTCAACGCACCCGTTGCTATAGCTATACGAGCGGGTACAAACCATCTGCGCAATGGGATGCAGTACAAAAGATTGTTGCAGGATTACAAAAAATTTCGCCTGTCGTTCTTTCATCAATTCAATGAGGAGTACAATTCAAATATTTTAAATTATTATTCTTATGACACATTGCTCATTGAGTCAACAAGTTTTTCAAAATATGATTATGCAGAATTTCGTATGGGTTTGGAATGGAGTGATTACACTGAGCAATTTGATACGTTTTATGCCATTGATATAGTCACAGGTTTTGACAAGAGTATAAATTCTGTTTGGGAAACAAGCCATGAAATTGAAAACAATGGATTTCGGCAGGCAACTAAATTGATCAAAGACGACACAGAAAAATCATTGATGGTGGGCCTTGCCGCCCTAATTGGCTACAGGGTTGACATACAAAAGCATTGGGACATTACTGGCAATTTTTCTCCTGAATTTATTTACAAATTACCAATTAGTAGTCATTCTTCATTGCCGCAACCCGGTGCTATCAACCGGTGTTCCCTCCATTTCAATTTGCGCATTTTGGATTTGGTGTTGGCTTATCGTTTCTAGAAATAATCTCATATTAGATGACCCATGCAATAATACCGTATCGGTATCTGTTTTAGGCCAATTTTCGATACGCTCGATTCGCCTATACAGCTACTCTAACGGCATTTATCCCCGCACTTGCGGGATAATTACATTCTAAGTCCATCCCGCACTTGCGGGAGGACTATTTTGAACTAAGAAATGGTATAAAAATGTGAATGCCGCATTTCCACTATTGCAATTTCAAATCTGATAAATCCAAATTCAAAATGACATTCGATTCAAATACAATTTTACACCAACGGTTTTATTTGCAGCAAGATTATTGTTGTCATTCGCACACTGAAAATAATTTTGGAAATGGCCCAGGTGATTGACCATAAAACCAAAACAAGAAGTTCACTTTTGGCGATGTGAACTTTGATTATGTTTGACGCCCTTTAGAAAAAAGCAATAAAAACAAATTCAATTCGAAAGTCCCACTTCCAAGTGGTTGCCTTTGAAGCATCAAAAAGTAAAACCATTTATTTCAATAAATAAATCCTTTTCAATTATTAAACAAAAGCGTTATGAGTAAACAAACAAACAACAACAACACCTCAAACAGTGGAGGTAATTTCAGTTCTATTTTTCCATTCATTGCTGTGCCTGTGGCAGTTGTTATTGGAGTTCTTATTTACAAATACATCTTTGGAGCATCAAGCAATTTCGAAGGTGGCGATCCACTATTGGGACATCCTAAAAACTTGATGGGGACCATTCACAAAGGAGGATATATTGTTCCATTGTTGGTTGGTACTTTGATTACCGTTTTGGTGTTTTTTGTAGAACGCTTAATAAGCATGATACAAGCCCGTGGCACTGGCAACGTAACCACATTTGTGCGCAACATTCGCGGTTTGCTTGGCAACAATCAAGTGGATCAAGCCATATCACTTTGCGACAAACAAAAAGGAAGCATAGGCAATGTGATGAAGTCTGGATTGATAAAATACAAGGCACTAGAAACAGAAGCCCATTTGGACAAAGACCAAAAGTTGGATGCCTTGAAACAAGAAATTGAAGAGGCGACCGCTCTTGAATTGCCAATGCTTTCCAAAAATTTGGTCATCCTTTCTACCTGTGCATCACTTGGTGTATTGATAGGTTTGATAGGAACGGTATCGGGTATGATCAGTGCCTTCCAATCCATGTCGAGCAGTGTACCAGATCCTGCTCAACTTTCGCTTGGTATCTCTGAGGCACTTGTAAATACTTTCTTAGGTATTGCGGCATCTGCACTTGCTATTATTTTCTTCAACTTCTTCAGCAACCGTGTGGATCAAATGACATACAGTATTGATGAAGCAGGCTTTGCAGTAGCGCAAACCTTTGCGCAAAAGCACTAATCACATTCACATTTTTATTCTATAAAAATAAAAGCGTAAACAATGGGAAAACTTAAAATGCCGAAAGGCTCCCCAACCACGGACATGACTCCGCTGGTGGATCTGGGCTTCCTGCTTGTGACGTTCTTCATGCTAAGTGCTAAGTTTCGAAATGCCGAACCTGTGCAAACCGATCCGCCTTATTCTTCATCCACCGATCAGATACCTGAAAAAGTGATGCTCATAACCATTGATGAAGAAGGAAGAGTGTTTTTCGATTTGGCAGGAAAGGATGTTCGCACTTTACTCATTTCGAGCATGGCAGAACAATACCCAAGTTTGAAGACCCTCACGCAAGATCAGATGGACAAATTCATTGGTCTTGGTTCTTTTGGACAACCAATTTCACAACTGCCTATTTTTCTTTCCGCTGATGAAAAGACCCGCGAGGCTATGAACAAACAAACCAAAGGAATACCCATCGACTCGCTAAACAATGAGCTTGGCGATTGGATTCTGAACGGCTTCACTGCATTTGTAAATGATGTGAGAGGAAAAGGTTGGGACGATGCAAAAATTAAAAAAGAAGGACTGCGTTATGCCATAAAAGCAGATGCAGAAACGGACTATGAAAATGTCGCCAACGTGATTGACGTTTTTAGAGACCGTCAGATATTTCAGTTCAATATGGTGACCAATGTGGAGAAAGACGAAAACGTTGTAACAGGTGAGCAATAACCAGCACAATAAAAAGAAAATACAATGGCAGAAATAATACAAGGTGGAGGAGGACACGAAAAGGGCGGAAAAAAGCGTCCCAAGAAAGGGCATGTTCATGTGGACATGACACCTATGGTTGACTTGGCATTTCTTCTAGTTACTTTTTTTGTACTCGCTTCTTCGTTAACTAAACCTAAGGTTTTGGAAATCATCTATCCCAAAGAAACAGAAAACGAAGAAGAGAAAACGAAGCTTCAAGATGA
>JAYSWI010000229.1:0-5915 GCA_043718125.1 Flavobacteriales bacterium | reverse complement strand
TGCTGCATATCAAAAATCAAAGCATACGCATAGGTCGCCAAAAGACCCAGTGCGGTTGGGAAAACAGAACTTCAAGTACACAACGATATACCGTAATGCTTGGCGTAATATCCGATGGAATTACGCGCGGATTTACACTTCGCGACAATGGCATTGGCATCATTGGGCATATTCCAATCAACAAAAATTTGCGAATTGAAGATGCCTTTACCTACACCAATGGAGCAAGAATGGACATAACAGGGCCTTATGATTTTAACACCAAAAAAGCCCTGTGGGGTAGAGTAGGGCTGCGATACAAAAAAGACGATTTTTCGGTACACGCTGGTGGCTCTTTTGGCACTGGTGGCATTCGAGATATTTATGACAACATGTTGGACCCCAGTGACGATATATACATCAACATTGCCCGCTTTGGAGCGGATGTTCAAATAGAAAATAAAAGTTTTTTTATGGCTGCGGAATGGGCCACTCAAAAGGATATGGTGATGGACACCATTTACATGGAATCAAAAGGATACCAAGTGGTACTTGCGCTAAAAACAAAATGGAAGGTGGGGCCGCTTATGAAATATGATACCGATGAAGATTCAGAATCTAAAATACTCACCGTTGGGTGCTACTATGGCAATCTAAAAGACAAATACCGCATACTGATCAATTATGTTTTTAGAAAAAATATAAAAGACATTCCCGAAGGGCATGATGACAGGCTGTATATCCAAATGCAAATTGCTTTCTAAATAGTGTCTGTCCATTTTGTCCAACTTCGTCATTGTTCTCGCTTAGAATTTAGAACATGCTGAACCAGACACAAGACTCATACGACCGACACAAAATAATAAACAACATTTCTACAAAATCAATTGACACATTTGTCACCTATTTAATTCAAAAATCAAAATAAAAATGAAAAAACAAATTGCCTTTGCTGCCATTTTGATAATTGCAGGCAACACCTCAGCACAGAAAAAAATGGATGCTCCGGAAGCTGTTAAAGCGGCATTCAAAATGGCCTACCCCGGAGCCTCCAAAGTAGAATGGGAAATGGAAGACGGAATGTATGAAGCTGAATGGGAAGAGAATAAAATAGAAACCTCAGTGCTATACAAAGCAGACGGAACATTGATGCAAACTGAAACAGAGATAAACGTAGCCCAATTGCCACAAGCAATAAAAGACTATGTGAGTACAAACCTGAAAGGGCAAAAAATAAAAGAAGCCGCAAAAATTTTGGATGCTGACGGCACCATCACCTTCGAAGCAGAGGTTGGAGGGGTAGATTACATCTTTGATACCTCTGGCAAATTACTAAAAAAGGAAGAGGAAGAAGAGCAAGATGATGATGGTGATGATGATGTTAAAGAGAAGAATGGAAAGAAGAAGTAGAGCATAAATAAATGTTTATTTAGCTTTTGCAAATGTCATTTGTGGCGGAATGAACATTGCTTTAACCCAGCCATTTTCTTTTGTAAGAGAGAATAATTGAAATAAAAAATGCCGTCTCTTTAATAATAAAGAGACGGCATTTTTATTTACTTGATTTTTGAATATTTCTAAAGAAAATTCAATGCTTCACTATCGCAAAATGTTTTGTAAGCACAGCACCATCAATTAAAACAGAAATATGATAAAGGCCATCAGCTAGAGCTGTAGTCGGCAACATAATTTGCGGCTGCCCTGCGTAAAACCTTTGAGTTGTTTGATAAACAATTTCGCCTTTGGCAGTATGAATAATAATTTCTCCGGTCGCATCGGAGTTGGTTATCACCTGAATGTTCAATTCATTGTCCGCTGGATTTGGAAATACTTTTAATTCATTTTGCAAATCATAAAGAGATGAATTGGAAAGCAACTCTTCCTTTAATTCGCCATCATATTTCTCCGTTGAAAGCAGTTCCATTTCATTTTCTTGCACACCCTCGCCAGCACTTTCTGAATTGGGAATAAAGAAAGCGGGTGCACCAGGAAGGGTGGTGCAACTTGTGTTGCAAGAGGTAGTGGAAACTCTTACTTGATAGCACGCACGCGACCAACAATTTCCATTCACTATTGCTTTTAAACAAACGATATAGGTGCCTGCCGCTGCATAAGTATGCGAAGGATTTGTTACAGTACTTGCAGTGCCATCTCCGAAGTTCCACTCGTAAGTAATAGCCCCAATGGATTGATTGGTAAAGTCAACAACAAGTGGAGTGGCAATGCAATATTTTGTTTTGAATTTTGATTGCACATTGCATGGAGCTTCAATGATAATTGATCTGCACACTTTTTCTTGGCAAGTATCTGCTCCGTTCAAGCGTGTGGCTATTAAACAAGCGGTGTATGTGCCAGGGGCATAAATATGCGTTGGACTCAAAAGCGTACTTGTATTTGCAGCTCCAGATGCGGGGTCACCAAAATTCCAAACACTGGTAAACCCGTTTGGTGTTGTTTTGTTTGTGAATGCAACATTCACTTGTCCTAAGGCGGGGCTGTTACTTTGTATTTGATGCCAGAAATTAGCTGCGAGTGTACACTGGTCACTAACAAAAATTGTTTTACAGCAATTAGCGCAACAAGTATCACCACAAATTATTCTTCGGGCTTTTACGCATATCGTATTGGACCCGGCAACCAATATTTTAGCTGTGTTGTTAGTCCAGCCAATAGCCAGTCCGTTAAGGTAAACGGTATAGGTCGTTCCCACGATTGGATTTACAGTAGTGTTGTTTATTAAGGTGACTGACCGTCCATCGGCAGCAAGACAAAAATCAACTGCCGCAGTGCAGCAAGCGATGTTCACTGTTTTCAAAATGGTGTCGCAACAATTGGCATTGCATGCAATCAAACGAACCACATAATTGCCACAAGTGGCAAAAGTTTTTGTGGTGTTAGTGGTTGTAGCTGTGCTGCCATCAGGGAACAACCAAGCATAAGTGAAAGGGCCGGTGCCGGTGGTTGTGTTTCTGAAGGTTGCTGTTTTGCAATTGAGAGTAAAAGTGAAATTGGCTAAAACATTACAAAAAGTAAAGGTTTGGCAAAAAGTGGAAGTACATGTAATGCCCGAAGCATTGGTGTTAGTAACAGTGAGGCAAGCGATGTAAGGCCCCGCACCTGCATACACATGAATAGGATTTGTAGCAGTACTAATGGGGCTACCATCACCGAAATTCCATGAGTAAGTAAGCGTTCCGTTTCCTGCACTGGTATTATTAAAAGTGACAGTATTGCCAACCACCGTAGCTGTAAAAGAAGCACTGACAATACACGGATCTACACAGGAAACTTGCTGCACGATATGCGGCATATTGATGAGATTCTGCGCTCCCCAAACCAACAATGCAGTGGGTGTGGAAGCAGAAGGAAGTTGCGCATTTGAATTGAGCGGATGGCCCGCTTGAGTGGTGTATGCACACGCATTAGGCGTTTGCCCGGCTGCATTAGTGCTTATCAAATGTGAGTCACCAGCACCAAAGGCACCTACAGGAAATGCATTTGTTGAAATAATGTAACCTGGAATAGTTCCAATGTTGGAAACGATGATATCCTCTGGTTGTGCCTCCTGCAAAAAGAATGGCTGAGGAAGAAAATTTGCAGTTCCATTGCCAATAAAACTGTTGATCTGCATAGGTGGTGCGGCACCCAATATCGTTGGCATAGTGCCGAAGAAAACTTGATTATTTACAAAGTCAGGGCCTGAGAAAACCATTGCACCAGGATTTGGAGTAAGAGAAATACATCTGGGATAAATGCCAAGCGGAATGTTTCCTAAACCCACATATACAGCAGAACCCATAAGCACTCCCGCAGGATTTATACCCAACATATAAGGTGTGGAGGTAACAACACCACGACCAGGTCCCATTTGAGCTACACCCGCTATTTGATAATTGCCTGTTAGTGGGTCATAAACAACATCGTATCCTGCATCGCCAGTGGTATTAACAATACCAGTGGCTGCCGGATAAATATTTCTCCAGCACTCAAATCCAGCACCATTGTACACAGCAGCGAAAGTTTGCGGCACACCTGCACCACCCTGACCGGGAGGCACAATTACCTCACCCGTTATTACAAACTCGCCTGGCATGCCTGCGGGCGATGGAATACAACCCGGAGCGGGCACACCAAGGTCCAATTCGCGCACTGTCCAAAAACCAGGTTGATTGTAAACGTTGGACCAAAGAATTGCACCAAAAGGATTGAGACGCGACATGATAATACGCTGACCGGGTGGAATAAGTGGAGGCATCAAAGTAGGCGGCCAAAAAACATGACCCGCCACCACCACATCTCCATTTGGCGCTGTCACCACTGCCACTCCTTCTTTGTCGTTGCCTTGTCCGCCAAGCGGGTTTTCTTGATACCACAAGAAAGCTCCATTCAAAAACATGCGTCCAACAAAAATCTGATTGACCAAACCTCCATTAAAGTTGAACTGAGTCCAACCCGTGACGTAATAAGTGGGTTGGCCACTCAGCTGATCCACCGGTGCTATGGAAATATCGCGTGCTATGATGGGCCGACCCGCATTGGCAACACTGCTGGTAAGCAACGTGCCATTGGCCGCATAGCTCGTTATCCAAACATTGCTTGCGCCATTGATAGTGGCATTGCCAATAGCCACAAAAGCGTTTAGTGCAGGGTCTTCCACGACAGCCCAAGTCTCGTCTGGCATAGCAGAGCCAGTGGTAGTTTGATAGCGTTGCGCTTGCACAATAAAATAGGAGGAGAGAAAAATAAGTAGCGTAAAAATGCTCTTTTTCATTTGACTTAAATATTAAAAATGTACCTACTCTTTATGTGGGATTTTCGGCATACTCCCTTTGCTCAGATTGCGCTGAACAGAGGTTTACAAATAGGAGCCAATACGAAATCGTGAACGATTGAAAAGTTTACAATAGACTTCATCCATAAAACTTAACGATGCAAAATTGGAGCATTCAGAGAGGTGCTGTTGTTATGCAAAAGCATGATTTTGTTTGATTCATTTAAGGGCATACTAGATGGGACAAGAACTTCCCATATACAACTTGATTTGGGGTGATATGCGTAGTTTTGTATCGCATGTATATAAGTTAGCAGCAAATTAAAAAAACAGATAGACTATGGACAAGCCAATTCTAAAAATAAGCTATGACGCTTTTGCTTCAAATTTTGAAATAGAAGATTTTACTCATATCGAAGACTTCAAATCTGACTTATCAAAAGAATATGGTTATTTCATTAAACCAAGACCCGTTGGAAGGGGTGGTGGAGCGTATGAATTAGTTGTCGAGTTTCTGTTAAACATAGACTTAAAAACATACCTTACTGCGGTTGGAGGTTATCTCACAGGTAAGGCCATAGACAAAGTGGTTGACCCAAAACTTGACCAATATTTGTTTAAACCATTTTTTCGATTTTTCAAAAGTTTCAGTGAGAAACACGGTGGTGGTGTTGAAATTTGCGAATTTAAAATCGAACTCTACAATTCAAAAATAGTAATATACAAAATTGAAGAACTTTCCATAGTTGAGACATTTGAAAAAATATTGGAGACAATTTATCAAAACTTAGAAAAAATAGTTATCGAAGATGAATTTCCATCGGAGTTTACTATTCCTGTGTTTGCTGAAATTGTCAACGACAAAGTTATCTACCGACCGCCATTAGGAATGGAAGAATCAAAGGAAAATATAACAAAAGACGATTATTTTAAATTGTGGAAATTGGACTACGAATTTATTCACGGACAAAGAATATACGACTTTGTTAATAACACATTTCTTGAAGATGCAGACTATATGACAGAAGACGAATATTATAAGAAACTAAATGAAGAATAATCTGCTGCTAACAGCTAGGGCTTCGTGTGGCCTGAAGGGCCTAGCACGAAGCCCATGTTGCACGAAACCGGCCTTCGGTATGGTACGACTGGCGCGGCTTAGGGT
>JAYSWI010000228.1:0-2067 GCA_043718125.1 Flavobacteriales bacterium | reverse complement strand
TCATGTAATAAACATGGATATGCCTTTGGTGCCTGAAAATTATATACACCGCATTGGCCGCACAGGAAGGGCAGACCAAACAGGAATTGCAATAACTTTTATTACAGATAACGATATAGAAAACAAAGAAAAAGTGGAAGCACTTATGGGGCAGAAAATCAAGATGAAAAAAATGCCTACAGTGGTTCAATTGTCAAGCCTACTCACTGTGGACGAACAACCGCAAATACATCAGAACACCGCTAAGACAAAAAGAAAAAAAACGATTACGAGCGGGCCATCATTTCATGAGAAACTAGAGAAGAATAAAAAGGTGAACAACAAAATAACGCGCAGCACAGCAAAAAAAATAAAGTATGGCAAACGCTATGATGCACAGCATGGCGGCTGATATTGTATTGCTATTTCATTTCCTTATATGCAGCAATTGCCATTGAGTTTATCAAGAAAAAATTCTTGTTTACATTTTCAAAGTACATTTCAAAATCAGAAAAAATTGGCAACTCCCTTGATTTCATTTCTGGAAATCACCAATTGAAACCAAACATTCCTAACCATCGTTAAGACGCATGGACCAATTGGCCGCATATCCAATTGCGCCCCAAAAAAACATGATACTGATTTAGATTGATAATGCAACCAGACACCCTAAAATATTTTTATGACCGTTGGGCCAGCTTGAACTCTTGCTTTGCATATCGAGGGCCATTTCGAGATAAATTCACAAGTACCATTTTAGACATTTCAGAACAAAGTCGCGACCACCAAAAGGCGCATCTTTCGCGCAAAGTGTCGTTCATGTTGGTTGAATGTTTTCAGAATATTTTAAAACATTCGGAGTCCTTCGAAGTAGAGAAATTACCCTTTTACGATGAGGGCATGTTTTCTTTTAAATACACGAAATCAAGTTTCATAATCAATTCCATAAACATTCTGCATTGCCACGAAGTGCCCAACCTCATCGCACTGATTGAACAAGTGAATGCACTGGATGAAAAAGAACTGAGAAAATTTTATTTGGACCACCTTGAAAATAATTCGCTGAGCGAAAAGGGAGGGGCTGGTTTGGGTTTGATTGAATTGGCGCGCAAGTCAGGGCATAAAATTCTTTACAAAATATTGCGCTTGAACGATGCCTATTCTCAATTTCACCAGCAAATTACGTTTCAACATCACGCATCGGAAAAGAACGATGATTCGCATTTTTTGAATAAGACGGAAGAGTATTATCACATCATGCGGAAGGAAAATATTTTTCTTCATTACAAGGGTGACTTCACACAAAAATCAATTCTGCCCATTTTAGAAATGATGGAACTTCGCTATCAAGCGGACAATGAAGCAATATCAAAAACGAAAAAAGCAAAGCACGTTTTAATTGAGATATTGCAAAACATTGGAAAGGTAACAGGAGAAAATATAGACGCTCTGTACAATCCAACTCTTATTCTGGGCAAAGATGAAAACTACCTTTATGTATCAGCGGGTAACATCGTTAGTTATTCCGAGAAGATATTGTTAGAAGAAAAATTGGAATTTTTACTTTCTCTTGAGAAGGATGAATTGACTGAATTGCACCGAAACACAATTAAAGCAAGCTTGAGATTCGAAAATCATGATAGCTCCGGCCTTGGCCTCATTGAAGTGGTGCGCAGCGGAACCGAGAAGTTGCAATATCAATTTTACCCAGTGGATGATCAGCAATTTTTGTTCGCACTGAGCATTCAGTTTTGATAAGAAAACATTGAGCGACAAACTCTACATATCACCAACTGCGGAAACACCGGAAGTGAGCCTTTCACTTCAACAGGAATCTTGTTTCATCATCGGTCGGTCATTGCCCGAAAATGCGCATGAATTTTACCGCCCTATTATTCATTGGGTGCAGACTAATTGTAAAAGTATAAGTCAACAATTTGAATTGGAATTGCGTTTTGATTATTTCAATTCATCCTCTGGTAGATTCCTTTTTGAAATTCTTTCCATTTTTGAAAGCAATCCAAAAAGTGGACACATGAAAATAGTTTGGGCTGTGGAAAAAGGAGACGAACTAATGCTCGAAAAAGG
>JAYSWI010000227.1:0-2072 GCA_043718125.1 Flavobacteriales bacterium | reverse complement strand
TATGATGCACAAAGTCTTCGCCCCATGGTGCGATGCCCGTGGCATGTTGATAGGCAAACATAAAGGTGCTATCACTTGTCTGCACTACCCATGGCACCCAATCATCTTGGGTGCTGTTGCCCCAATCAACATGGTCTATGAAATTACCAGCGGCATCAAATAACATGGCGAACGGTTGAAAGTCATAATGCCATACCCCAAACACCAATAAGTTTTCATTGGGTAGTTCAAAAAAATCTGTTGGCTTGCAATACCATTGACTGATTGGAAAGAGTGAATCATCAGTAACATTTACTTCACGAGTCCATAAATGTTCACCATTATTTGTAATCTTAGTGAAGTAAAGGTTAGAATAGTCTCCTTCATATAGGAAAATACCGTTGGTATCAATTTTGGCCCAACCCAATGCCATTACATTTCCATCGTCAAGATATTTTGCTGTTGTGTATTCAAAGCCGTTGATGGTGTCCTGCAGATAATTCGAATTGATATATTCCCACTGCTGTTGCATATTGGTATCAAAACACTTCACCCTGCCGTGGGGTACTATCCATTCACTGCTTTGAAACGCACCTGCACATAGTATCGTGTTGTTGTATTGATTGCACGCACTGGAATATCCAATATACCAAATTTCATTTTCATCAAGCGCGAAACTGCTCTCATAAGCAATGCTACCTGATGGAAGTATATGGTGATGGTGTCGTTCAAATTGGAAACTCTCATTTGGATAAGACCCGTAAGTAATAAGTGTATCGCCCTTGGTCAGCAAGTTAAATGTTTGGCCGCTACCAATCTCCGGATGTGGTGGTGGTATGGACACATTAAAATAAGTGTATTGCCCATGCGCAAGCGCAGGCAATACACAAATAAAAAAAGCAAGGATTCTCATTGTTTTACAATTGTTGCTGTTGTTATGATGGCATTGGAAGCACTAAACAATCTTGCTTCGTATAGACCCGGTGACAAATCTTTTATAAGTAGGATAAACTGTAAGGCGTTTGTGTTGGTCTGTTGAGATTGAATCAATCTGCCGCTCAAATCATACAACTCAATAGATGCAACTCCACCACTAGAATATTCTAAAGTAACCATATCATGAGCAGGGTTTGGATATACTCGAACCATTGTTTTGCCTTTCCCTTCTTTCGATACTTGCATACTGCGCAAGTCAGGCTCATCGTCTATAATAGGCTCTATGTATTCTCGATTGGCATATTCTATTAGCAAATCCAAAGCCCTCGTGCTCACTATGGCCGTTGTTGTATTTAGCATGCTCTCAAGTTCGCTTATTTGGCTGCTGGATATTACTGGAGTTGGCAGGCTTGTGAGTTCTTCTTCGATATCAAACACATTCGCAAGGGCATCCATATCTACTTCATCCTGATGGGCGAGCGGGAACATGCTGGCAGCGGAAGTTAGCAGCGTTTTTGAATGCACATACTCTCCTTTTGCAGCCAACATATTGGCTTTTGCAAGCAGGTCGTTGTAATAAGTGTCTTCATTCAACAATGCGGCAATAGATGCGTCCTTATCCGTTATGCTTTCATCGGCTTCAATTTCAGCTATTAAGCAACGAAGGGCCACCTCACGGTCTGTTATTTTTTCTCCCATCAAATCCTCCAAATTGGTGCGACTACTTATCATAAATAGCCCCAGTGCTATCTGCTCTTGTTGGTATTCATCAAATGGGATGGGACGGTTATCCATTGCCGCTTGCACCTCCATGCTCTGTGTTGCACTTGGGTTGCTGGCCAATATCTGCGTGAGCAGAACATTGGGTATCTCGTATTTCTGCAATGCGGCTATCATCACTTCGTCAGAAAGGTTGGGGCTTTGTTGCATTAGGTTGTGATGAGGTTTCATTCAACAACAATTTTCTGCGCACAGACTTGTCCATCGCCAAAATCTACCTCCATCATATAAAGCCCTGTGCTGAGGGCAGAAACATCCACTTTTGTTTGCAGCACATGGTTACCCATCACTGATGCAAAAACAATTTTCCCTGTGATATCTCTTATGGTAATACTTTCAAATTCTTGTTCACTCGAAATTGAAACAACATCACTGGC
>JAYSWI010000226.1:0-2073 GCA_043718125.1 Flavobacteriales bacterium | reverse complement strand
GCCCCTGGTGTTGCAATACCTGATGCACTTGTGGTTGCACCGCAGATATAAGCTCCCGGCCCTGCTATTGGCCATATATACAGTACGGCATCATTTCCTGGTCCTCCGTAGTATGTTGCCCATTGCCTGAATCCCACATGCCCGAATATGGCCATGAATCCATCGTTGGTTCCACCACCAAAGGAAACTTGTGTGGCATCAGGAGTTGTAATTGTAGTGAGTGATTGGGTCACTCCTACTGCATAAACATATCCCCAGAGGTCTGTCACAATGCCATAAATCCCATCCACATCGGTTCCGCCATAATAGGTAATCCATTCTACTGTGCCAGTGATGTAAAACATGCCAATCATTCCATCTTGAACACCACCAAAAGCGGTTTGATAAGCACCGATTGTGCTTAAACCTCCACCGGAAGCGGTATTACCACCAAAAACGATATATGAGTTGACATCAATATCTACTGACGTAATAGACTCTGTGCCAGAACCACCAAGGTATGTGGCCCAATTGCGAATAGTGCCAATGGCATTAAGACAGACAAGAAATCCATCCGAACTTCCTCCATTGGTGGTCTGATAGCCGCCTACAGATGCGATTGCATTTGCGGAAAGCGTAGTGCCACCTGCCACGATTGTTCCATCGGTATGTACGTCAATTGAGTAAAGTGATTCATTTGCTGTGCCTCCATAAAATGTTGCCCAAACCCGTGTTCCCGAAGCGTTGTATCTGGAAATAAAAGCATCCTTTGTTCCGCCACCAAAGCCGGGCTGAAACACACCGGCAGTCACGATATTGGAAGTGCTCGATGTCTCGCCACACATATATATTTCTGTGTCGTTTCTAATAACAACTGAAAAAGCCAAATCTTCACCGTTGAAGCCCATATATGTACCCCATGTGCGCACGCCTCCGGGTGTAAATTTTATTAAAAACGCATCTGTTCCAAGTCCCTTTGTTGGTTGTTGTGTGCCCGGAGTGGCAATGCCAGTTGCTGATGCAGAACTTCCACAGATGTATATGTTACCGGCACTATCGATGTCCATACTATTGGCTATGTCCGATAGTGTTCCGCCAATATATGTTCCCCATTGGCGCACTCCATTGGTATCATATTTTGACAACATGCCATCAATATTGCCCATGTATGTAATTTGGTGCGCGCCTGCTGTAGCAACCGTGGATGATGACTGGGTTCTACCAACAACGAAAACATTGCCGCTGTTATCCGTCATGGTGATATAAGCAATGTCGCCTGCAATGGAGCCACAATATGTTGCCCAAGCCACATTGGGCAAAGGATCTATAATTAAGGTTTTCGTTTGTTCAAGGACATTTGTGGTCTGGTATGAAATCACGTTTCCAACTTTATTATAGATGAAGTTTAAATCACTTTTCTCACTATCCTCCTTGCAATAACTTAAAGGAATTTGTTCTTCCAATTTTCCAAAAGTGGTTTGAAATGACAAGTCTTTTCCATTTAAAGTGATTGGTGCTCCGAGGTATTGCAATTGAATCAAATGATAATCTGCACCCGGATGTACTATAAAATTAAATTTCGGAATCCCCTTGCTGCCAGTTTCAAAGTGTAGATCTATTCCAGCATACACATTTTTATATGTGACATTTTGGTATGTGTTTGTTTCAATCGCTTCCTCATTTGAAGTCGCGTTTTGATAAATGTTTTTCGATATAAGAATTTGTGTGGCTTCTAATTGAATATTTGGCAATGGATTGACGAATTCGACATCAATGCGATGGAAAGAAATACCGGGACAGGCATAAAATTCATCTCCATATTTTTTAGATGCGTCCATAGTCACTGTACTTTCTATTGGTTGCTCGGCCTGATAAAGGTCATAAGAAAAACCTGTGCTTCGCAATTGAATGTTGATACCATTGCTTCTGAAAAGATAGCGCACATTGTCGTTGGGAAGTCCGTTTTGATCAATGAACTGTCCTTTGTTTTCTTCATAACCAAACACAGGACTTTGCTGTTGCGCAAATGATTGTGTCTTGCAACAAATCAGTAATGAAATTAGAAAATAAAATTGATACAATCGAAAAAACATG
>JAYSWI010000225.1:0-2078 GCA_043718125.1 Flavobacteriales bacterium | reverse complement strand
CACGTTGGTTTACCAGAAATAGGGAACTCTCTCCGTTGAAAAATTTGATGCGCTCGCCATCCAGGAGTGTGAGGTAGTTGTTCATGTTTCTTTCGGACAATGACACCTGCTGGCGCAACAGAAATACACTTTCATAAGTAGCACGTGCTTTGTTTTTTATGTCTTGAGTTTTCTGTTGTTGTTCCCATTTCAGTTCTTGTAGTTTGATTCTTGTCAATTCAAGCGCACCTCGCTCTGCCCGCAGCAGTGTAGGAAAACTAAAGTCTACACCCCACTTGTAGTTGTTGGTGCTGAAGTTGGCATCAGAAGCGCTACCAGTAGGTTCGGCCAGCAGATTGTAGTTTAGATTCAGTTTCGGCTTTAGTTTTTCACGTTTCATGTCTGCTTCTGCCTGCACATTATTCAGCTTCGCTTCGTATTGTTTCAAGTATGGATTCAACAACTCAAGGCTATCCATCAGCGCGAGATAGTTAGTCATCATCCAACTGGTTTGTGCTACTTCATCATTCAGCGCAGTAGGAAAAAAACGCTGATTGATGATGCGTGGTTGAACTTCTTCACCGTCTTCATCCCAAACAAATGACGATAGCATGAACCGATTTTTTATTTCGTTGGCCCGAGCCTCTTGCACCATCTGTTGGCGAAGCAACACTTGAATATTAGCTTCAACAGTGTCAATGATGGGCGCTTGCCCACTTAGTGCGCGCTCTTTCACCGCTTCAAATCTTTGGGTGGAAACAGCGAGAATTTGTGATGCAATTTTTTCTTTCTCATAACTGGCCCACCACTCCCAGTAGTTATTGTAGGCTTTTAGAAGCAAGTCGTTCAGCAACACATTTCTTTCGCTTTGCGAGAATTCTCGGAAAGCTTTTGCTTGCCGAAGTGCCGTTCTTCTTTCATCCACCACCAGGCCTTGAAGCAATGGCAAGGAGAGTCCGGTGAAGAACAATCCATCGTCTGGAGTGGCGTCTGCATCGTTGAGGTAAGCTCCTGTATTGAGGTCGTAACCTGCTTTCAATTCAACCGCAGCTATAGTGGGAATTTTTACGGTGGCATTAGTGAGGGCGTAGTAGTCTTTGCCTAGGTACTCTTTGTTGTCGAAAGACGCTGATATCACTGGGTCAAAATTACCTCTGGCACCGCGCACGGCACTTTCTCCTTTCATCAGTTGCAATTGTGCTTGTCGGGCATAAGGGTGATTGTTCCTTACCAAGCTGCGATAGGCATCGAAGGAAAATGAAAGGCTGTCTTGCGCAATAGTTGGAATGCATGCTTTCAATATGAGCATCAACAAGAAACTTAAACGTGCGAATCTGACGGTCATTTATTTTCAGTTTTAGTCATTTCGTTTTTCTCTACTGAATTAGAGTTTTCCTTCTTATAAAAGTCTGGCGGAAATCCATTGAACTGGCGCCATAGCTCATACCAAATGGGCACATCGTTGAGCAGTCCAATTCCTTCTGCACCCGCACCTACACGCAGCCCCGTGGGCCACGGTTCTTCATCGGGGTCTTGCGCTACCAGTATTCTATACTTACCATTTTCACTGATGAAGTTGTCAATGGCCACAATTTTTCCACCATACGTTCCAAACGAAACACCGGGCCATCCGCTAAAAACGAATGCCGGCCAACCATCGAAAATAAACCGCACTTTTTGTTCCTTTTGGATGAGGGGCAAATCCATTGGTTCTACATACATCTCCACCGCCAAGTCATAGCTCGATGGCATGATGGTGAGAATTTCTTCTCCCTCTTTCAATGTCTCTCCAATGCCTGTCTTTATGGCCTGGGTAATATGGCCATCTTGCGGTGCTACGATGTAATACATGCCATTGCGCATGCTATAGTTTGCATAGCTATTCTGCAATTTGGTCACTTGCGCCTCGGTGTCATACATGGAACTCATAGCAGAATACTTCTCGCTTTCTGCCTTCGATATTTTATCAGAGTATTCGGCTCGCAGTGTGTTCAATTCGGTTCTTGCGTTTGTGAGTTCTTGCTTTGTAATCATCCATTTGTTATCGGCATCTATTGTTTTGGCGCGTGCATTTTGTACACTCACTTCGCGTGTTTCCA
>JAYSWI010000224.1:0-2090 GCA_043718125.1 Flavobacteriales bacterium | reverse complement strand
ATTGAGAAGGACAAAGAGCTAAAGAGAATCAACTTGATGAATCCAGTTCAAATATAGCGCGAGGGATATTCTAAAGCTGAAAGGTGGTTTACCAATGCGGAAAATCAATGGGAATTGTTGAGGACAGAAAAGAACAAAAACATCACGAATAGTGATTACTTGAATTGGCAGAACAAATTGGTTGACCAAAACCTTAATATAAAATATCTGGTGCTATACAACGCATCGGCAAAGGATGCCAACGCAACTATAGTGGATAGAAAGAAATTGGATTTGGAATTTATTGTTGAAAGCAAGGGCTACGCATACAATACTAACAGTTTGAGCGAAGCACATTACATCACATCCATTCTCAACTCATCATTACCGAATTTAATGATGAAAGCATTTCAAAGTAGAGGATTGTTTGGCGCACGTGATGTCCACAAAAAAATCCTCGACATTTACTTTCCCAAATACGATGGCAAGGACAAAGTGCATCAGAAACTAGCAGAGTTAGGCAAAACGTGCCACACCAAAGCCGCAAAGTATTTAGAAGACAACCCGCCCCAACAAGCCCTAACAGCCATGCACCTGGGCAAGCTGCGCACCGACATCAAAAAGTATTTGAGTGTGGAGATGGAAGAGATAGATGGGTGGGTGAAGCAGGTGGTGGGGTGATGAATGATAACATTAGGCCACCAAAACAACTTGCTTTTTCCGCGTTTGGTAGCTTTTGAAAAATGCTTCTATACATTGGTAAACTCTGCTTGTACCTAAGTCATCTATCTTGAATAATCTAATTTATGGGGATGCCATTAAGAATTAGGTTGAAACAAAATTCAAAAGATGACATTGTAGTTTAGGTATTTTGATGAAATTCGCACCCTCTATTCTTGCTGTCCGCCATGGGAATCAATGTTGCTTTTAAAAATGCTATTAAAGACCTTGTCTTGGACTTTGATACCAGTGGCAAGGCGCATTCCCATTTGCTGTTTACCGCTGATTATGAAAAGAAGAAGGGCATATCCGCCAAAGAATACTTTGTGCTGGAAGAAGCTGCTGTAAAGCACCATGCTGATGCAGTTTACTTCAGAAAGTTTGGTGACAACCGCACTCCAATCCCACAGATTTTTCTTTACGACAATACCAAAGCACAGCACCATGATGACCAGTTAGCACACATACACCGCAATCTTTGGAGTAGCTGTTTGGTTCCCTTGTTCATGGTGATTGAAAAATCCTCTGTGAGGATTTACGATTGCCGGAAGCCTGTTGAAGTGAAGGGCGATAAGTTGAAGTCAACAGCCATGGAAACGCTTCAAGTAGCTGACGAAGCATTGAAAAATTACTCAGCCAAACTCTTTGATAACGGCAGCTTTTGGGAACAGGATAGAAATAAGAACAAGTTTCTTGCTAAGACAAGTGCCTATCAGAAATTGGTAGAAGGTCTTAAGGATATTCGCAATGCTTATTTGAAAGATGTTGGGGAGGAAGGCCTTCCAAAACACTTTGTACACAAGCTATTAGTTCGCTGTGTGCTTATCAAATACTTGGAGGAACGTGGCAACGGGGACGAGAAAAAGGACGAGGAGAAATTTGCACAAAAGTTCTTTCAACAAGAATTGAAAGTGGATTCCTTCATTGATGTTCTAAAAACCAAAGGCAAAATTTTAGAGACCTTTGACAGGCTGGGCAAACATTTCAATGGAAGAGTATTTAGTTGGGATGACGCTAAAGAACGCAAACTGCTTGCAAGCAAATCTTTTGACCGTCTGGCTTATTACTTAGATGGTAAGGAAAAGAACCAGCAGATACTCCTTTGGTCGCAGTTCTCGTTTGAACATTTGCCCGTAGAGGTAATCAGTAGCATATACGAAACCCTACTAAAGGAAGACTATGAGAAAGATGTGGTGTACACTCCAGAACCCTTGGTGAATCTATTGGTGGATGAGTGTATGCCAGCAAATGAATACGAGGAGAAGGACAACTTCAAAGTATTTGATGGTACCTGTGGAAGTGGTATATTCTTGGTGAAGGCATTCAAACGAATGATACAATGGAAAAGGTATCAATGGCTGAAGACAGGCAGTAGCCGAGTCCATATAAAC
>JAYSWI010000223.1:0-2090 GCA_043718125.1 Flavobacteriales bacterium | reverse complement strand
TTCACCACCCCGCCTAATTTTAGTGACCCTATTACTGATGCTCCTTGCACAGCAAATACGTCTTCCATTTTTACCGTTCCAAGTCCACCAGCCACTCCCATCAATTTCACCTACAATTATATCTGGACAGCAGATCCGCCTTTTATTATTCCAAATAACACCACCTCTCTTAATATACTGCTCAGCCCTGGGCCAACTGTGGATAGTCAATTTACGCTTTCTCTTGTAGGGACCAATCAGGGCAATTTGTGTGGCGGTGCGGATGAAGACACAGAATATTACAATTTTCAAGATGGCGAAGTTGCCATCATCAATGAAATAGAAACCGAATATTGTACACTTGATGCTATTGCTTATCTCACCGCCAACATTGGTGGCGGCACTTGGACCGGCACCGGTATTACCAGCCCATCCAACGGCACATTCGATCCTGCTATTGCAGGTGAAGGAACACATATCATTACCTACACTTTGCCCGCTTCTTGTTCGGTTGTTTCCCAAATTACATTTGAGGTAAACATTCCTACCACAACTTTTATACAACCTGTCGGAATGCTTTGTATCAATTCCGGCATCATTCAACTGGTAGCTGATGATGCTGGAGGCACTTGGACAGGCAACGGAATTATAGATGGTGAAAACGGAATTTTCGATCCTGCGGCCGCAGGTGTTGGCACACATTCAATTGGGTATTTTGTCAGCAACATTTGTCCTATCACTGGCATTATTACCATTGAAGTGCAAGATGAAAATCCGGTGACAATCAATAATGACAATTCCTTCTGTATCAACTCCGGTGCTTTTCAACTAACTGCTGATATTGTTGGTGGTGATTGGAGTGGCAATGGAGTTTCCACCACTGGTATTTTTAATCCGGCTATAGCTGGTGTTGGCACTAGCATTATCACTTACCAAGTTACCGATGTTTGTAGCTCCGATGATGAACTCTCAATTACTGTGTTGGCCATACCTGCTGTGGATGCTGGCGATGATGCTGCAATTTGTATAGGTCAAAATGTACAATTTGAAGCCACAGGAGCTATGAGTTATTCTTGGTCTCCATCAACAGGGCTTTCTTCCACAAACATTGCGAATCCAATTGCATCGACTTTAAATGACATTACCTACACCGTTACCGGCACCGATTCGCAAGGGTGTTCCAATACTGATGAAGTGAGTGTAAATGTTTATGATGCCACTATTGTTAGTGCAATCGCTATAGGTAATAATCCAATTTGTGATGGTGAGAGCACAACATTAAATGTGGCTGGCCTGCAAAGTATGTTTTGGGAACCAGCCAGCAGCCTTGATCAAAATTATATTTTTAACCCTAATGCATCGCCTTCGGTTACCACCACTTACATCGTGAATGGACTAGATGCAAATGGTTGTCCTGGCAATGCAACCGTGACAGTTGAAGTAACAGAAATCGTGTCAAATTTCAGTGCTATGCCATCGGAAGGAGCATCACCATTGCAAGTATCTTTTGTCAATGAAAGTGAATTTGCAAACGCTTTCGATTGGGACTTTGGCAATGGAATTTTATTGTTAGATGTTGGCATCGAAGAAGACCCTGATCAAACCTACACTGCAGGAGGAATTTATACTGTTACACTTGTGGCTTCAAATGGTGTATGCACCGATACCGCCACTACATCGGTTGTTGTTTATTTCGATTCTGAGATAATTACGATACCCAATGTGATAACACCCGATGGCAAAAATGGCAACGATGTTTTTAGAGTAGTTTCTTTAAATATGGAAAAGATGAATGTCAACATCTTTAATAGATGGGGCAATGAAATTGCCACTATCACCGACCCTGATGGCTTTTGGCAACCACGTGATATTGAAAATGGAACGTACTTCTACTTTTTAAAAGCAGTAGGTTTTGACGGAAAGATTTTTGAAAAGGAAGGAACAATCACTTTGCTTGGGGAGAAATAAAAACGCAGTTGTCACAGCGCACAAGGCATTATACCAATTCTTAGTTCAAAATAGTCCTCCCACATGTGCGGGATAGACTTAGAATGTAATTATCCAGCAAGTGCGGGGTAAATGCCGTTAGAGTAGCTGTTTAGGCGAATCGA
>JAYSWI010000222.1:0-2093 GCA_043718125.1 Flavobacteriales bacterium | reverse complement strand
GATGATTGGGGAAATCATTTTTCACCGAAAGCATTAGGGGCAACATGCTGCTTATTTCCTGCTTGCGGCTTCCAGGTAAAATCGCAATGATTGGTTTTTCATTCAACGAATTTTCATCAATAAAGCGGCTTGTATTTCTTTCCGATTTAGAAATAACATCAAGTAACGGATGCCCAACAAAGGAGACATCATAATTAAATTTTTTGTAGAAATCTTTTTCAAAAGGTAACACCACAAACATGCGATCCACACAGCGTTTTATCTTGTGCACTCTGTTTTGTTTCCAAGCCCAAATCTGTGGAGAGATGTAATAAAAAACTTTGATGCCCTTGCTTTTGGCCCAGTCTGCAATGCGCATATTAAAACCCGGATAGTCGATCAGAACAATAGCATCAGGGTTATAGCTCAAGATATCGTTCTTACAAAATTTCAGATTACGAACGATGGTGCGCAGGTTCATCACCACTTCTATAAAACCCATGAAGGCAAGGTCGCGATAATGTTTTGCTAAATCAGCACCTGCATTTTGCATCAGATTGCCACCCCAACATCTTATGGCCAAATTGGGTTCTTGTTCGAGCAATGCCTTTATCAAGTTGCTACCATGCAGATCGCCCGATGCTTCTCCCGATATGATGTAGAGTTTCATTTAAACCCTCTTTCGTTTTCGCGTTTCAAATCTTTTTCCTTTACATCTAATCTTTTGTCGCCCATATTTTTTCCTTTGGCCAGTGCTATTTTTAATTTCGCATAGCCCGATGGGCTGATGAAAAGAAGCGTTGGTACCACCGTATTTCCAGCATCGCGCAGCTTGCGATCTATCTTCTTCAATTCAATTTTATTGAGTAAAAGCTTGCGCGAATTTCGTTCCTTGTGTTGACTATATCCGGCATTGCTGTAAGTGCCCACATACATGTTGATGATAAAAAGTTCGCCCTCCAACATCTTGCAATAAGCATCTTGAATATTGGCTTTTGAGTCGCGAATGCTTTTTATTTCGGAGCCGGAAAGCACAATGCCCGCAGTGAATTCGTCTAGCAAATGATAACGCCATGAAGCCTTTTTATTTTTTATTTCTACACTCACTTTCTTCAATTCGGAAGGGGTGCGAAAGTAGTTTCTTGAAGCAGGTAGAAATTAGGGTTCAGTTGTAATGACACTTTATAGCGCAATGACTCGTAGGAAATGAAAAAAATAATCGGAACACAAACACTAATTTCACCACCAATGAATACACACAACAGCACCCAAAATGGTTGGTCTCGAGTGCGCTATTTTTTTCCTTTCAGGCTGCTGCTCTTACATCTGAAAAAAAATCATTTTCTACTTTTTTTGTGGGTATTTCTTTTTAGCATCATCACTGGTGTATTGGCAAAGAATGTTGGCGTGCCTCAACTTTTTTTAATGCCTGAATACCTTGGTGGCACAGGTGTTATCTCGTTTGCAATATTCGGGTTTGCTCTTGGAGGCTTCATCACCGGATTTAATTTATACACCTATATCATGCATGGATATAGATTTCCATTCATCGCTACCTTGAACATGCCTTTTCAAAAATTCTCTCTCAATAATTTTATACTGCCGGGTATTTTCATTGCAACATATTGTATGTGCAGCGCATACATTCAAATCACTCGCGAGTTGATACCGGGGGGCAAAGTTTTTCTCAACATGCTCAGTTTTTTGGTGGGCATCAGTTTGTTTCAAGCTCTATCCTATTTCTATTTTCTATATACCAATAAGGAGGCGAAATCATTTGGTAAAGGAAAAAAGCAAAAGGTAAAATTGGATGAAAACATTGTCATTGGTTCGCCCATTCATCACATGTTTAGATGGCTAAGTGGAAGACGGGGAGCTTCACTGTGGCATGTAGAAACTTACATTTCTTCGTTTCGAAAAATTAGCCTTGCCCGCGAGAGCAAACATTATAGCAAAGAGATTTTAGAACAAGTTTTTTCGCAAAATCATATCAATGCCTCGCGCTTCGAAATCATGTTGGTTTGTTCCTTTCTCATCATCGGGTCATTGCGCTCGTTCGAATATTTTATAATACCAGCCGCAGCCAGTTGTCTCCTATTCTTCACCATGATGTT
>JAYSWI010000221.1:0-2104 GCA_043718125.1 Flavobacteriales bacterium | reverse complement strand
GGCCAGCAACGGCAATGCAGTATTGGCTGTAGTAAATTCAGTGGCATCATGGCTGATGATGGCATTGCTGATGAGGGTAATGCCATGGATGTAAAATCCTTCCACAATGGCATTGCCATTGGGCGTACCGTTGGTAATGTCGCCATCATTGTCGTCTGCTTGAAGTGCATCAATGAGGACGTCAGTGAATGCTTCGCCCTCGTTTCCGTTGAAAGTGGTTGCTTGCAAACCATTGTAGGTTTCTATAAAAAGCGGCATGGTCACGTTCCAATCTGCACCCATCAGCAAATGCGTGTCCCACCAAGCTCCCATTATTATTTCGCCATCGTTGTGCACTTCGCCAGAATAATCGTCAGGATAAACCATGGGTGCAGCATCGTAATCGCGCAAAGGATCTTGATTGGTGTCATAAAAACCAACACCAAGATTGGGATTGTTGGTAGCACTCACTCCCCAATAGTCCGCATACCCTTCGCCCATGGCTCCGTTTTGGAAATTGAAACCAAATGACTGATAATAAAAATCGTTGATGCCATGCCCGTATTCGTGATAGATAACATCGGCCACCAGTGAAGTGGCATTGCAACCGCCACCTGCATCATAAAAGTTGATGGATGCTCCGTCATAGAACGCATTGCAGGTGCCTGCTTCGTCCACGTTGGTTGTCAATTGATAGTCCATACCAATAAAATTTGGCAGCCAAAACTTCATGTGGTCGTGTATTTCATTCACACCTTTATAGGCGCATCTTTCTTTAATATTGCTATTGTTATTGAAGGTAATGTTGTTGAGTCCGTCTTGCAAAGAAGTACTGAAAGAGGGCGTGACACCAGCGGTATAAACCCTGCTCCACGGCCCCATCATGCGCACTTGGCCGTTAGAGCCTGGGTTGACGGCCAAAGTTCCAATTCCGTTTTCGTCCATTTCATAATCGGTGCCGGCCACTGTGATGTATATGTTGGGCAAGCCTTGCACCACAGTGGTTTCATAAGGATGAAAAGGATAAACTGTACCAGTAACAGAGGCACTTACTACGGTCATTTGCGCATTTGTCTCTTTTGGCTTGCCATGATCGTGTTTGCACTTGGCACCACCATGATGGGCCACCATGTTTTGACGATATAATACATCTCCGGTATGCGCATCTATAAGTGTGTAATAATGAGAAGGAATGTGATCCTCATTCATCGTTTTTACCATCACTTCATATACCAAATGAAAGTCATTATTTAGAGCGTTGGGAATGGGCAAAATACACATTTCGGGCTGCACCTCGGCTGAAGTGATAGTTGATGTGACGTCTGTGGATGCTGCATTGATGGCTGCTTGTGTTGTGATGCTGGGGTTAATGTTTAGCTCCAAATTGTTAAAGACATCACAACCAAAAAGAATCACTTTGTTGCCATAGAATTTGACACTAAAGCGACTGTTTAGAACTTTAAGGCCCTGATGTTCTTGCGAAAAATTGGCCCAAGTGTATTTGCCTTCTACTATTTTAGAATTGGCCACAAGTTCGTCCATTGGTAGGTCGAACATGGCCAAATGGTCATGTGCAAAACTCAAAGCCATTGCCGCAGGTGTGTCGGCAACCACACTGATGGGTTGGCCAAAAGCCCTGTGAGGCAATTCGTTTTCTTCGTTGAAATGGGCATACCAAGTGCCATGTGTTTGCAAAAATCCTTTCCAATTGGGCAAGGCTCGAAGCGATTGTTGCTGCAAAAGGTCGTATTGTTTTACACCTTTTATGAAACGTATTTCAAGCGGATCAGCGGCATTTCGAATGTCGCGCTGTGCTTGTGAGAAGAAGCCTGAAAACAGGCAGATGATTGCAACTAAAATTTTGTTCATAATGCGATTTTTGGTTTGGGTGTGAAAGTGAGAAGAATGTGGCCAGATATCAAAAACAAAATTTAGCCGCAATGTGAACCCAAAAAAGAACGGCAATAAAAATGACGTTGAGTTGGGGGCGAATTTTATTGGGTTTCGGTGATAAAATTGTTCTTTTGGTTGGTGTTTTTTTTCTAAAAAATGACTTTAAGGCACCTCTATAATACCGTATCGGTATCTGTTTTAGGCCAATCTTCGCTACGGTGTGCTGTGAATG
>JAYSWI010000023.1:0-8680 GCA_043718125.1 Flavobacteriales bacterium | reverse complement strand
AATAGAATGAACCAAATGCAAGAGCAACAAAAACCACAACGGCCTGAAGGCCATGTCACTATTGAGAACAGCAATGGTTCGAATTCCAACAGCAACGGAGACTATGTCGATTATGTCGAAGTAAAGGATTGATTTTGTTGTGGTCTATGCCAGAGCAATTTGGTACTTTATATTAGTTAGAGGCAGTCCATAGTATCCGAGTTACTCTAAAGTTTCATTTGTCTTTTGTGGATATTTGGATCAATATCTCCGTTCACTTAGCCTTACTTACTTTCACCGCTTTTCCAATTCATTTCTTCATCATCACATGAAATCAATTCTTTTAAAATTATTGCCACATGCTGTGGCTGTTGTCATTTTTATTATTCTCAGTCAACTCTTTTTCAGCCTAGAAAATAGCGACAACGGACTGCGACAGGCAGACTCCGAACATGTAATGGGCATGAGCAAGGAACTAGGAAATTATAGAATGATGAACGATGGCAAGGAACCCCTTTGGGCCAATAATATGTTTGGCGGAATGCCCGGCTTTCAGACCAATATCAGTTACCCATCCAACTTGATTCGTAAAGTTGATGTGATACTAAAACTCAATCAAGGCCCTGCTACAGGGACTCTATTTATGTGCATGTTGGGATTCTATATTTTTTGTCTTTGTGTGCGCATCAATCCATGGTTGGGCATAGCTGCGGGAATTGCATTTGGACTGAGTTCGATCAATATTTTATATCTCGGTGCCGGCCATACTTCCAAGGTGAATGCAATCGCATACATGGCTCCAACTCTTGGCGGCTTGCTGCTTGCTTTTAGGGGTAAATGGGCTTTGGGCGCTTCTGTATTTGCATTATGTATCGGATTGCACATTGCAGCCAACCACTTACAAATGACCTACTATTTAATGTTTCTTTTGGGCTTGGTAGCACTTGCTGAGGTGATAAAAGGAATGGTAGAAAAAAAGATGAAGAGTACGCTCATTACATGTGCCGCATTGTTAGTTGCACTTGCGCTGGGCCTTGCGCCCAATATTGGCAACTTGCTTACAACCAAAGAATACAGCAATTTGACAACACGTGGCAAAACGGATTTGACTATTAGTGCATCTGAAACAGAAGAAAAAAAAGTGCAAGAGGGTTTAGCACCCGACTACATGATGCAATACAATATGGCTGGCAGAGAGTGGATGGCTGTTTTTCTTCCCAACCTGAAAGGCGGATCATCTGCATATATCAAAAGTGATAAAAAAATGCTTCAAACTGTTCCGTCAAAATTGCGCGAACAAGTGGGTGACATGAATCACTATTGGGGCGAGCAGGATGCTTCCGGTGGTGCATTTTATTTCGGTGCATTTATGATTTTCATATTTGTGGTAGCACTCATTTTTAGTAAGGATAATCTGAAATGGCCGTTTATCGTTCTTTCAATTTTAGTAATAGCATTAAGCGCCAAAGAAATCTCAGGGCTCAACAAATTTTTCATTTTCGAATTCCCTTTCTACAACAAATTTAGAGACCATAAAATGATGCTTGTGCTGTTACAAGTAATGGTTCCTGCACTTTCTATCATCTTCATTGATGGTTTATTAAAATCGGAATTGAGCAAGAGCATGCGCAAATACATGCTGATTGGAACAGGATGTGTTTTACTGATAGGTGTCATTATTTGTGTTACACCCACTGCCGGTGGCCAATTGTTGAGCTCAGGCGACATCACAATGTTCGATCAATATCAAGATCAATACAAGGACAACAGCAATGCCTTGATGCAAATAGACGATATGAAAGAAGCACTCGTAGAAGTGCGCTCTGATATCTACAAGGCCGATGGCCAACGCAGTTTATTGTTGTTTCTTTTTGCAGCGATTGTCATAGTCACGCTTCTATTGCGCAAAGCAAAATGGTACGTGATAGCTCCGATACTTGTGATAGTGGTGGCCGCTGATATGTGGACAGTTTCCACCCGCTATATGAACGAGGACAAGCGCGAAGGGCAATACCTGCATTATTCCAAACTTGGCGAAAAGCTATTCCCATTCACACCCGATAAATGTGACAATGCAATACTTGAAAAGGAAAAAATAAATGTTCCAGATTTTGATTCCAAAGCCGCAGAACTTGAGGAGAAATATTTGGCTGCTCCAGGCTATAATGGAATAAAGGACAAGACCAAACATAAAATGGCAGCACAATTTGGAACCTTGAGTTTAAATACAAACTACCGTGTTCTCCTGGCTTCACGCGGTGTGTTTGCAGAGGCAAGCATACCTTATTTTCACAAGAGTGTTGGAGGCTATCATGCAGCGAAGTTGAAACGATATCAAGAGATGATTGATTTCTATATCAGTGACGAACTACAAGCTTTTACTGACGCTTTGCAAACTCGAAATCCAATGGCTTTGGACAGCACTCTGGCCAACTCAAAAGTGCTGAATATGCTCAACACCAAGTACATCAAATATTCGCCTGATGCGCCACCAATTGAGAATAAAAATCGTTTGGGAAATGCTTGGTTTGTGAAAGACATTCAATTCGTAAACACTGCTGATGATGAGATTAAAAACATTGCTACACTTGATGCGCGCAATGCGGCCATTGTTCATCATGAGTTTAGCACAGTGGCTAAAAGCGCAAATAGTTTGGATTCAAACGCAACTGCAACGATGGCGGAGTACGGCACTAACTATTTTAAATACACCACCACCTCATCGAGCGAAGCTCCTTTGATATTTAGCGAGGTGTATTATCCCGCTGGTTGGATATGCAGAATTGACAACAACGAAGTTCCAGCATTCAGAGCAAATTATTTTTTGCGTGGTGTAATGGTTCCTGCAGGCGACCATATTGTGGAGTGGAGTTTCGAACCCGCATCATACAAAAATGGGGTGGTTATCAACTGGATTGGTTCTTTCTCTTTGCTGGGAATTGTGCTCCTCGTTTTTGGTTTCAATATCAAAAAAAGTTGCACCTTGTTGAATAAATCCGAAGCCTAATGTTGGCGCAAGTCATCCTGCCTTTTATTTTCATTATCGCATTTACCGTCATCATTTTTCGATGGCGGTTTTTTCATTTTGAAGGCATCAATAGAAGATGGGTTTGTGGTGCTTTTTTTCTTAAAATTGTTGCTGGATTTGCACTCTGGTGGGTTTATTCGCATCACTACAATGGGTTGGAGGAAAGCGACTCCATTAGATATTACAACGATGCAATCATCATCAAACAACAATGGACCGATGACCGCGAAGTATTCAAAGCACTCATGTTTGGCCTTGAAAACAATACTCCACAATTTGAAAAAGTGTATGACAAATTGGTGGGATGGCACAGCGGATATAGGTACGGTCTTACCAATGATTGTAGAACAATAATTCGACTCAACGTGGTTATTGCCTTTGTCTCTTTCGAAAGCCATCATGTGCATTGGATCTGTATGGCTTTCTTGGCATTTTTAGGACTTGCAGCACTTTTCCGGGCATTCAAACATCTGTTTCAAGGGAGAATGAAATTGCTTTTTGTCGCCTGTTTCTTATTGCCCTCTGTGGTGTTTTGGAGTGCCGGGTTGTTGAAAGAAGGCCCCACACTTTTGGGAGTAGGTTTCTTAGTTCTGGGCTTGCGCAATTGGATGGATAACCCAAAGCAATGGCGAAATTACGTAATGATTATTTGCAGTATTACCATTCTAGTGGCTGTTAAAGAATACGTTTTGTTTTCGATGTTGCCCGCTATTTGTTTTCTTTTCATCATAAAAATTTTAGGACACAAAAACACGATCTTCAAATTTGCTGTCACTCAATTACTTTGTTTTGTAGTTGCTCAAAATGCACAGCACTTTTTCGTTGGTGGCAACTTCCTTTATGTGTTGAATAAAAAGCGGGTTGATTTTGAAAACACCTCTTTAATTAGAAACGCAAACAGTGCCGTTTATGTGCCCAACACCGAAAGCACTTTTGATTGGGTTGTCCATTATCCGGAGGCTTTTGCGCTCAGCTATTTGCGTCCCTATTTGTGGGAAATAAAATCTTGGATGTATGCACTATTTGCACTTGAAAACGCATGTTATGTTTTACTCATTGCGCTCACTCTTTTCTTTTTTGCAAAACCGAAAAAAGAACATTGGCCCCTGTTGCTGTTTGCTCTTTCTTTCACGCTAGTATTGGCATCTGTCATCGGCAATTGTGTGCCGGTATTAGGCTCCATTGTTCGTTATCGTATTGCCGCCCTGCCTTTTCTTTTCATCATTTGTGCAGCATGTATCAATTGGAAAAGAGTGTATAGTCTTGTGACAAGAAGGACCAAATCGTAGTAGCGGATTCTTATTGCAATGAAGTATTTTATACCAGAATCTGCATTGAAAGGCGTAACTAAAAACTTCGACAAGCTCTGGGTAAACTACAAAGCACAATAAAATCAAATGTTCCCGCTATGATTTTTTGAAGATGAAATGGTGAATCGGTTTGATGATGAAAACTCTGAGGAAAGGTTTGCTTTTGAGCTGATTTTGCGGCACGCCATTTTGGGAATACAGAATCAGTGCTGTAGAATTCTAGTTTGAATCTTTTTTAAGCCTTGTGTCTTTGGCTTTCAGGGTTGGGCCACGAGCTGAAGCACGTGGTTAGGTCATCGGCTTTTTGTTGTTAGTTGGGCTGAAGCCCGATGGGTTACGATATATGATTGATGGCTTGTCTCATGTTTTTAATCGAACATCTACCTTCTAACATCTAACATCTACCCTCTAACATCTCACATCTAACTTTCTTCCCCCGCCAATCCTCAAAAATCAAAAATACTTTTCAACTTTTTATGGAATCCGAAAACTATTTGTATCATTACATTATGAAACAATTTCGTTTCGTATTAAACTATATCAAAATAAATGGATAATTATCTAACAAGCACGTTTGCTTCGCGAAGCGAAGCAAACGCACAGATCACAGATCACAGATCACAGATCACAGATCACAGATCACAGATCACAGATCACAGATCACAGATCACAATTTAGCCGAACAAGCTAAGCCCAGAACACCAGAAGGTTTCTCTAAAAATTCATTTTTTGCTACAACAACAAAACAGTTTTCTCCAGAGAAAACGGTATTGAAAATCTGTTTTATGCTCATGTCAATCTTTCAATTTAATTATTCTTTTGCACAGTGCAACAATTTGCCAGGTTGGATTGTGTCGCACGAAACTTGTTTTGACAATAATGATGGAACTATTTGCTGCAATGCTACTGTAGCAGTTTTTCCAACAAGTTGTGTTTTGAATCCCAATGCAGGGTCATACAACGCCAACACACATTGCTTCACAGGTGTGCCTCCTTTGCCTGTTGGTCAGTTCTATGATGTGACAGTTACATACAACAACGGCTGCACAGATTTCATTGATAACTTGGTGATAATTGAAAACACGACCTCTGCTATCGCGATGAATCCCACCAACCTTGCTGCCTGTGGTGCCACCAGCGGACAAGTATGTGTTTTCCCAACGGGTGGGCATGGCAACTACAGTTACCAATGGGAATACAACACCTCGTTTTTTCAGGTTCCTTATGTCTCCACAGCCAATTGTGTTAGTGGTGCTCCAGGCACTTATTGGTTGCGATTCAGAGACTACAATCCTAACAGCGACAACAACTGCGAGATAATAGTGAACTACACAATGGCGCAATCGCAAGCAACGCTCACAGCCGTTGTAAATCCCACCACCACCTGCATCTGTCCGGGTGGCAATGGTTCTATCATTCTCACTGTTACCGGTGGCCTTGCACCGCTCACTTATAGTTGGACTGGGCCATTTGGTTTTGGGGCCAACACCCAAAACATAGCTGCGCTTTGTGCAGGCATTTACAATGTGACTGTCACCTCTGCCGATGGCTGCCAAGTGTTTGCAACATACACCGTAGGCGGTGTGGTAGTGGACTGGGTGGGCGACTTATTTGTTACCAACCTGTCCGACCTCAACTGGACCAGCACCGACCCTTGGGGCGCACAATATGTGATAGATGGAAATGTATTTGTGCAAACCGGTGCCAATCTTTTGATACAAGGTGTGGACGTGCGCTTGACTCGAGGCCATTTTATTCGAATTGCAAATGGTGCAACTTTAACTGCAACACAAGATGCCAACAATGTGCCCACCACCTTCGATGCCGCTTGCGCCACCACTTGGCGCGGCTTTCATGTGATGGGCGTGGGGCCAAATCCGAGTTTAGCACAGCAAGGACAACGTGGTGTTTTGAACCTTTTTGCAGGCACCATTGTGCAACATGCAGAGTGTGCAATAAGCAATTTTGCGATGGCCATTGGTGGCGGCAACTTGTCGTATCCAAGCACCGGCAACTGCGCAAGTGGTGGCCGCATTTTGTGCGCAGGTGTCTTGTTCAATGACAACGTCACCGACATTTCTTTAAGAAATTATGTGGCCCAAGTGGGCGACCCTGTTCCTCCTTATACTACTGAGTTGGCGCAGTTTCATCAGTGCACTTTTATGCTGACCACTTTGCCCGCTGGGGCCGAAGCCTTCATAGTAAATGGTCAAACGCCACGTATTTATATGGACCACGTAGCTGAGGTTTATTTTTTCGATTGTAGGGGAATCATGAATCCCGCGAATCAATATTCTATGGGTGCTGCTCAGAGTAGATTTATTCGCAGCGTAAATTCTTATTTTGATTGGTATGGATGCAATGAACAAAACACCGCTGGTTGCAATGCCGCCATTTTGGGCTACACTATTGGCATTTGGCAGAGCGATGTATTTAATACCACGTTCACACAGGTGTTTGGTTGCAACACCATTACCGCTTCCAATATCAATCCTGTCAATCACATTTCTGGTACTTTATTCGAGTGTCCCAATGCCGTTAATTGTGCTAGAACAAACAATGTGAGAGTGCTAAACAATACGTTTGCTGCCATCAATCCAGCACACAACAATGCCCCAGTCCAGAACGATAACCAACGCATTCGTTATGCAGGCAGCGCAGGTATTGACATGCGCTTGCGCATTGCCGGAAATACTTTTATTGAACCAGCACTTGCAGCAGCAGGACAAGTGCCACGAGCCGTGAATGTGACTATGGGAGGGGGCAATCTTAATTTCGTGATGAGCAACACCGTCACCAATTTCCGCAGAGGTTTTCTTTTTCAAGATGACAATAGGGCCGATGCTGGTGGGGGTATTACGAACATCGGTTTGCATTACGAATGCAATACTTTTAATACCTGCGAAAGTGATATCAATATCGGGTTCACCAATTTTTCTACCAACCAAAATAGAAGAGGGGTAGCCAGTTTGCAAGCTGCATTATGGTCAAATCCAAATCCAATCAATCCTTCTGCAAGCGCAGGCAACGACTTTAACCAAAGTCACAGCACCGCTCCTTTTAACGATGACATCTCTATTGGAAATTGGGTTATACCACAGCATACATACAATTACCATGATTTTGAAGTAAACAATGCCAATCAGATTGCAGTTGCACCATTCACACCAGATGAAATGAGTGGATTTCCAATTGCATCTGCTATTCAAACATTGGTGGATGTAATAACATTGCCTTTGGGTGTGCAAAATGGATGTGGTTACTTTTTTAATTTGATGGACATTACCGGTATTTCACCGTTAGCCATTAATGGGTCAAGGCAAAATTATTTGGAAAACAAAGCACTGTTGGAAGAAATACAAGACGGTGGTGCCACTTATGATTTGTTAGCCCTGATAAGCAATACATCATTCTCTAATGCCTTAAACACCTTCAACCAACTGTTGGCTCAAAGCCCCAACCTGAGCGATGCAGTAATGCTGGCTGCGGTAGAGAATGAGGCCAATTTTCCAGCTTCTATGCTCACCATTGTGTTGGCATCAAATCCCAGTGCTTTGGACTATCCTAAAATAGTTTGGGCATTGGAGAATAGAGCCAATCCTTTGGACACGTATCAAATGAATTTGATAAACAATGGAGGTCACAACCCCGCTAGCCCTGCCGACATGATTAAAAAAGAAATGGCACGATACAGATTTGATGAGGTAACTATGCGTGACACCTACACCGAAATGCTATTGACCGATGAAGCAGAAGAAACGAATGCAGAGATCGCCTCACTTTGGCATGAGGACGAATTTTATGAAGATCGAATAGAGAAAGCCAATTGGCATTACAGCAAGGGCGAATTGGCCCAAGCAGAAGATTTATTGCTTACTACGGATGATTATTTTGATATAGGCACTGCTACTATGGACCAATTGGAATTGTTGGTTGAGGTGCAGCAAATGGAGCGCACCATTTTGGATACTCAAGCGGGTGTTATCACCACCACCCAATACGACTGGCTGGAGCAACTGTGGCTGGATGCCCCTTATGGCGCAGGCATGAGTGCAATGAATTTGCTGGTGTACTTAACAGACTACAGGGCAGCGTGGCCCGAAATAAATGAACAAGAGACACCAAAGAGACTGGCGTTGGGAACAACCGCGAAGCCACTTTTGATTTCTGTTTACCCCAATCCTGTTTCTGATTTTGCCATTGTTAAAATGACCACTCCGTTGTTGGAAAATATGAATTTAAGATTGGTGACAGTGGAGGGCATTGTATTAGAAACATTGACCATACAATTGGGCCAAATTGAAACCATGTTGCCCACTGACAAACTAAGTTCAGGTCATTACACACTGCAAATGGTGGATGC
>JAYSWI010000220.1:0-2106 GCA_043718125.1 Flavobacteriales bacterium | reverse complement strand
ATTTGTATGAGTATCATTATGCCTGGGATCATCTCAACAATGCCATGCCTTTGAAGTATGTGTTTAGTTGTCTGTGGGAAGGGCAAGAAGGGAGTTTTCTGTTGTGGACTTTCTGGCATGTGGTACTGGGTTTTATACTCATGTTTCGATCTAAAAATTGGGAACCTTGGGTGATGTGTATTTTGGCATTGGTTCAAACATTTTTAGCGTCCATGTTGCTTGGCGTTTTCTTTGGCGACTTTCAATTTGGTAGTAATCCATTTTTATTGATGCGCGAGTTTCCAGCCAACTTTGGTTTGCCTTGGACTCAAAACGCAGATTACATGTCTTTGAAATTTTTTCAAGATGGTCAAGGCTTGAATCCATTACTTCAAAATTATTGGATGACCATTCATCCCCCTACACTATTTCTTGGTTTTGCTTCCACAGTTATACCATTTGTTTATGCCATTGCAGGTCTTTGGAAAAGGGACTTAGTAGGATGGATGAAACCCGCCATACCATGGGCCTTCTTTGGTGTAATGATTTTGGGTACAGGCGTGCTGATGGGCGGTGCTTGGGCCTACGAAGCTTTGGGCTTTGGTGGTTTTTGGGCTTGGGATCCGGTGGAGAATGCTTCGCTTGTTCCGTGGCTCACACTGGTAGGTGCGGCCCATTTATTAGTTATTAATCAGAGAAAACAAACAAGCCTTTTTGCTACGCTTGTGCTCTGCCTCAGCACATTCCTGTTGGTTCTATACAGCACTTTTCTTACCAGAAGTGGTGTGCTTGGCGACAGCTCGGTGCATTCTTTTGTGGACAGCGGAATACTTGCGCAGTTGTTAGTTTATTTACTTTTTTTCACCGCCCTCAGCACTGCTTTGATGGTGTCCAACAAAAGAATGAGAATTGGATATGTAGCCATTTGTGCTATCCTGTTTTTGATAGCAATTGGAAATTTGCTTACAACTACTACTTTACTTAGTGCGGAAGAATTAGCAAAACTTTTACCCGGTGAAGGCACCATGATTCCAATTTTATGTTTGCTGTTCATTCTAGTTTCTTGGGCTATGCTCTTTTTCGCTTATCGCAAAAATTTCAGACAACCAAAACAACAAGAAGAAGAGCTGTGGAGCAGGGAATTTTGGATGTTTATAGGCGTGCTCATTCTTACTATTTCAGCCACTCATATTACTACGCTCACCTCTGTTAATGTTGGCAATATTTTCCTTACACCATTTGAAGGAATGTTTCAGTCGCTGCATGAAAGCACGGGATGGAATGTGTTCAAGCGTCTTGCATCACATGATTTTTCTGCCCCGGGTGAAAAAGAAAGATTTGATGTTTACCATCGCATTCAGATACCGTTGGCATTTTTGTTATTCATCATTGTGGCATGTGGGCAATGGTTGCGATACAAAAAAACAGACATGCCACAATTCAGAAAAAAAATATTGCTGAGTTTATGTGTTTCTATTGTGTTGGCAGTGCTGATAGCTTTTGCTGTTGATCTAGAAAGCAACGATATTTCGCTCATTCTCCTAATATGGTCGTGCCTTTTTGCCTTGCTCGCCAATGCAGATTATGGTTGGCGTGTGTTGCGTGGTAAAGTTGATTTGTTGGGTGCCAGTGTAGCGCATGTTGGTTTTTCGATGTTGATAATAGGAGCAGTTGTCAGCACTTGGCAAAGTTTCTTCATTTCTAAAAATACACGCAGCAACATTTCTGAGCTGAACGAAGATTTTAAAAACAGCGAAGACCTGATGATACTACAAGGCGACACTATGCCAATGGGCGAATACATGGTGCATTACAAAGACAAAAGCAAAAATGGGGAACGCATTTATGTGACGGTGGAGTATTTCGCCATTCAACCAAAGACCTATCTCGAAGGAGATTATGTTCAGGTTTTTGGCCAGCCTTTCAGAGCAAAAAAAACACACAAAGCAAGTAGTAGTTTTTTAGAAGACGCCACAGAGGATAGCCTTTGGACGCAAGTAACGCCTGCCGAAATTGACGCTCATGGCACAGAGCATCTTAAGGAATGGACACCGGGAGTAGCGGGCGAAAAACTTTTTACCCTTGAGCCAACAGTTTTGATGTCGCCAAAAGGGAATAGCAGAGAAC
>JAYSWI010000219.1:0-6031 GCA_043718125.1 Flavobacteriales bacterium | reverse complement strand
TTGAAAATTGAAAATTGAAAATTGAAAATTGAGATGAGAGCTGATAGGGAAGCTGCCAGCCCTTGTGTAATGTTCGACTCCCAATTGTTGCAGTTGATAGTCACAAGCATTCATGGTTAGAAATGCTGCCATCAAAAGTATTTCGGTGATTAGAATGATGTTGGCATCGGTGCGAGGCCAAGAGGTCATTTCGCGTTGCCAAAATCGTTTTAGTTTTATTCCATTTCTTCTTACTAGAAAAACAATACATGAAATCAAAACGAGCAAGGCAAGAATTTCGAAACTACCAATAAGAAAATTATAAATTGGGAGAAATGAAAACACGCGATGTGTACCAAAGATGCCATCGATGATTATTTCCAACACTTCAAAATTGATGATAATAAATCCGGCATAAATGAATAGGTGAAGAAATGCGGCAACAGGTCGTGCAAACATTTTACCTTGACCAAGCGCAATTCTAATTACTGTTTTCCATCGGGCTATTGCAGGGCCTTCCAGCGGCTTACTTCTTCCCAAATAAATGTTTCGCCTCACAAATACATAACGCTGAAAGGCGAGGTAAACAGCCACAATAATTAGTAAAACAAATACAACTTGTGCAATCATAAAATAAAAAAGATTGAATGCTCAAACATACATAGTGGCATGGCTAATTATCGAATTGGCACCTGTTATAGTTCGTTATGATGGCAATTTAATGCGCATTGTTGGACGGCCCTCAATAGCCCCTCTCTTAGCAGCTATCGCTATAAGTCCTAAATAGTCCTAGTTCCATTTTTAATTAGAGTCTGCTGAAAAAGTTTAGCCTACATTGGCTAGTGTATTTGATTGATCCAAAAAAAAATTTGACGAGTCAAACAAATGAGGCGCGAAGGTCGCAATCTCGATAGATAACGCGACTGACAGGCTCGCTCGGGACTTGCACGCTAAAGTTTGATGGTATGCGTAGCGCACAAAGTAAAAGGCCACCCGAAGGTGGCCTTGCTCCCCAGCCTGGACTCGAACCAGGGACCCCATGATTAATCCCGCACATGCGGGACTCTAACCAGCGCAGCTAATGCTCCCTGCGGTGTGAACTCGGAGTCGATCAGCTTTTCGATCAAATTTTTACTTTTCTGTTTCTTAATAAATTTTTCTAAAGCAGCAGCGTGCGCTCTTTGATCAGTAACTTCAAATACCGCTACAAGTTTCCAATCATGATAACTACCGGTGTATTTCTCGCCACTATTGTTTAGATGTTGTGCAAGACGTGCCCATGGGTTTTCTGAATGGCCTACATAATATTTATCCGCTGTGCTCGAGTACAATATGTATAGATAAAACATGATATTTGGTTTTGTCTGTTAAAAGTAAAAGGCCACCCGAAGGTGGCCTTGCTCCCCAGCCTGGACTCGAACCAGGGACCCCATGATTAACAGTCATGTGCTCTAACCAGCTGAGCTACTGAGGAATTTTGAATTGAACAATAAATACTATTCAATGCAATCTCCACCGTTTCAGCACTTCTTTCCATCAGGATTAGAAGTAGAACACCAAAATATCAAAAGGCCTTTTTTCAAAAGGGGTGCAATATTACACGGTCACACACTACACACAATATCTTTGACCAAAATATTTTTTTATTATGAATCTTATCGCTGTCGGCACTGTTGCCTTTGACTCTATCGAAACTCCTTTTGCCAAACAAGAAAAAGTAATTGGAGGTGCCGCCACCTACATCACTTTGGCTGCATCACATTTCATCAAGAGTTGTGGATTGGTATCCGTTGTGGGCGATGATTTTCCACAATCGGTTTTAGATAGTATGAATGATCGGGGTATCGATTTGCAGGGCCTTCAAATAAAAAAAGGCGAAAAATCATTCTTCTGGTCTGGCAAGTACCATTATGATTTGAACTCGCGCGACACATTAGTTACAGACCTGAACGTACTCGCGAATTTTGATCCCATTGTACCTCCGGATTATCGCAATTGCGATTTTTTAATGCTCGGAAATCTTGCGCCATCTGTGCAATCAAGAGTACTGGATCAACTTGAAAGCAGACCCAAATTGGTGGTCATGGACAGCATGAATTTTTGGATGGACATCGCATTGGATGATTTAATAAAGGTGATAGGTCGGGTGGATGTGTTAACCATCAATGATCAAGAAGCAAGGCAGCTTTCTGGTGAATATTCATTGGTGAAAGCAGCGAAGAAAATATTGCAGATGGGACCCAAATATTTAATCATCAAAAAGGGGGAGCATGGAGCACTTTTATTCGATTATCACAATGTATTTTTTGCGCCCGCTTTGCCATTGGAAGAAGTAGTTGACCCCACTGGAGCGGGCGACACGTTTGCAGGGGGTTTCATAGGCTACTTGGCGCAGAGCCATAATATTTCTTTTGAAAACATGAAACGTGCAGTAATAGTGGGATCTGCTATGGCCTCTTTTACTTGCGAGAAATTTGGCCCTGAGCGCCTATTTGAAATAAGTAAGGAAGAAATTAATAATCGAATTGAACAATTCGTTGCTTTGACCGATTTTGAAATTTTAGTTGAAGAATAGCCCTTGCTTTTTTTGTGCTTTTTGAAATTACGAAATTCTATTCTATGAAATACTTTGCACCACAACCAACGCAATAAAAAAAGAAGCCAGACCAATGCAAATCTTCAACTTCACTCGCCTCTTTTCTTTTCTTCTTCTCACTTTTTTTTGTGTGGATATCAGCTCCCAAAACACACCAGGTGCCAGACCAACATCCATGGGCGGATGCGCAGTTGTGAATGAAGATGTTTGGGGTACATTTCACAACCAAGCAAGCCTCGTGCATATAGAAGCAATTTCAGCAGCAGTTTTTTATGAGAATCGTTTTATGCTAAAAGAATTGAGCGATAGAGGCGCAACGCTAGCAGTGCCCCTTAAGAACAGTGCTTTTGGACTCAGTTACCGCTCGTTCGGTTACAATGCATTCAACCATGCCAAAGCTGGCCTTTCTTACGCACTAAAATTGAGTTCAAAATTCTCGTTTGGAATTCAATTTAATTATCACACGCTGCGTCTTGGCGAGAATTATGGGACCACCACTAAGATCAGTTTCGAAGGTGGCTTTCTGTATCGATACAACACCAAACTTTCACTGGCTGCGCATGTTCTCAATCCGACAAGAACGCAAATTGCAGACTTCAATAACGAACGGCTTCCAACGCTACTTCGCCTCGGTGCAGGCTACAAATTTTCGGACAAGGTGGTACTCAACGCAGAAGTGAAAAAACCAAGCGATGCAGCCGCAAGCATTCATGGTGGTTTGGAATATTGGGTAGCAAACGAAGTTGCCATAAGAGTTGGGTTCAATTCGCTCAACACATTTTCATTTGGCTTTGGGTGGAAACTAAAAATGCTACAAATAGATGCTGCGGCAGGCTTCAATAGTGTGCTTGGCTTCACTCCCCAAATTTCGATTACCTATTCTGGCAAAAAAAGTTGAAAATTTTTAGTCAAATAGCACCACCAAGTAATTGCATGTCGCTGTGTGCCTTTTTAGTTTTCAATTTCGGTTTTCTCAACCTTCATTCACAATCAGAGGAGCAGAAAAACAGCATCATTGAACAACGATTAGAACAAATTGCAAGTAGTTTGGATGAAGGCGAGGAGCTTGACTACACCAGTTTATTTGAAGACCTACTTTACTTTTTTGAGCATCCACTCAATTTGAATAATGCCAGCGTGGATGAACTTCGCGAACTATACTTGTTGAGTGATGTGCAAATCAATAATCTTCATCGCCACATTTCGAAATATGGCCCATTGCGCAGCCTGTTCGAGTTGCAGGCCGTTCCTGGTTTCGACCTATCTGCCATTCGCGATGTTCAACCTTTTGTAACCGTCAATGCAGGTTCAGGACTAGCCGGCATTTCATTACAAACTATTTTGAAAGAGGGCAGCAATGATTTATTTCTTCGCTACAAAAGAGTTTTGGAGAAACAATCGGGTTTCATTCCTGATCCTGAAACGGGGCTTGCAGCCTTCAAAGGCACGCCAAATTATATGTATGCCCGTTATCGATTTCAATTCAGAAAAAATTTGAGCATTGGTTTCACTGCAGAAAATGATCCGGGTGAAACGCTGAAAGGAGGCCCCGATTTTTTGAGCGCACATTTAATGTATGCCGGCAATGGATTAGTAAGAAAAGTGCTTGTCGGTGACTACCAAATATTGTTGGGTCAGGGCCTTACTTTTTGGAATGGCTTAGGCTTTAGTAAATCGCCTTTTGTGTTAAATGCGAAAAAAAATGCCATTGGCCTCAAGCCATACACGTCAGTGCAAGAAGGAAATTTTTTGAGGGGTGGTGCCATCACCTTAGGGGTCAAAAATTTTGAGTTCACGTCATTTGTTTCATCACGAAAACTAGATGCAAATCTCGTGTTGACTGCCGACACCACTCTGACCGATGACGAAGTGGTTGCAACTTCCATCAACGTAAGCGGAACACACAGAACAACTAGCGAGATTGAAAACAAAGGAGCCATGGGGGAGTTCGTTTATGGCGGCAATTTTCGTTACACCACGCGCGCTTTGTCCATAGGTATGACAGGTGTGCGCACTGAATTTGATAAATCCTTACAACCCACCATCAGCTTGTATGAAGTGAATAAGTTCACGGGGAAAACGAACTCCAATATTGGTTTGGATTATCAAACGGTGGTAGGCAACACTAATTTTTTTGGTGAAGTTTCGCGCAGCCAAAACGGAGGACTTGCAACAGTGAACGGGTTGGTAGCGGCAATACATCCTGCTGTTTCGTTTAGTTTGGTGCAGCGTTGGTTTCAGTCGGAATATCAGGTATTGCGAGCGAATGTTTTTGGAGAAAACAGCACAACAGCTAACAATGAAAGCGGCATATTCGTTGGCCTGCAAGCCCTATTGCGTCCGAAATGGACACTAAGCGCCTATTCCGATTTGGTGCGTTATCCTTGGTTGCGCTTTCGTGTTGACGCGCCTTCCAATTTTATGGATCACCTCCTCCAGTTGAATTACACACCCGACAGAAAACATGAATTCTATCTGCGTTTCAGAAGAAGGCACAATGCACAAAACGCCTCCGATGAAGATTTAAGAATTACTTATCCTGTTGCATTCAGCCAACAAAACTTGCGCATCAATGGAACCTATCAAGTACACCCAAATGTGCAAATGAAAACCCGAGTTGAGTGGACCAAATGGAGTAAGGAAGATGTGGCGGAAAGGGGGTTTTTGATTTATCAGGACGTGATCTTTAAACGAATTGGCTCTCCTGTTTCTCTCACCCTGCGGTATGCAATGTTCGATACCGATGGCTATAATTCCAGAATTTATGCCTTTGAAAGTGACTTGTTATATGTGTTTAGCATTCTTCCCTATTCAGGCCAAGGCTCAAGGTTTTATGCAATGCTCAATATGGATGTCACACGTAAAATAGATTTGTGGTTGCGCTATGGAGCATGGGTGTACGCCAACACACAATCCATAAGTAGCGGTGGCAACAGCGAAATTTATGGTTTCAGAAAATCAGATGTGCATATTCAAATGCGATTTCGTTTCTAGCTGAATTGTTTCTGACTTTCATGTGCAAGCTCTGCGTTGTTCCGAACTCAAATTAGAACATTCTCAGCCAGATTAGCGACACGATGAACAGAAACTAAATTGCACTGTTCTATTCCAACTCAAATAAACTTGGATTTTATCTTTTGAAACCATTTATTTTTGTTACATGTAAAAAAGAAATCGGGCAAGGAGTTTGGGAAGCCCAAGGCAGTTCACTTAAAATTAGAATCATGAAAAGAACAATACTCATTTTTATCACATTTGTCTTCAACCATTTTGTTGCCGTTGCACAAATTTCAAATCCTGTTGCCACTGCACATATTGTAGGCTTGGATGGCAAAGTTGAATTGGTTTTTGAAGATGCAATTACCGAAAACTTTAGTGTTGACGTCATTGACCTCACTGGCACTGTGATGTTCACATTAAAGTTAAATTGTGAAAAGGAGGCGTGTAAATCAGTTC
>JAYSWI010000218.1:0-6034 GCA_043718125.1 Flavobacteriales bacterium | reverse complement strand
ACCGGTGAAAAGCGTGAGATACATAGTCACTATCCAAAGTCCAATTCCGATAATTGTTTCAAGAAAAAAATTGCGCAATGCGAGCACAATACTTCTAGCAATATCTCGAACGAATTGTTGTCCGTCAAAAGTGAATTTTTTGCCTGTAAGAATTTCTTCGGTGCGCTCGCTCAAAAGAGACATCATGGGCGACATGATAGCGAGTACCAAATATTTGTTCATTTTTTTAAATAAATATGCACCTATGATCCAAACAAAAAATGCAATGGCATAGCCGCTCATGTTGCTCAAAAACTCCAATGCCTTCGCCCAAAAACCGCTATCAGACATTGCTGTGTATGCTAGGTGCGGAGTTAACAACCCCACCACCCAATCTTTGAGGTTAAAGAGAAGCGCAAATATTCCCATGCTCAAAACAATGGTGGCAAGAATGGGATACAAAAAATAATGTCCCAACCCATTACCAAAAATGAAACCCCACGATTTGAACCATGTTCTAATGCCTAAACTAAATCCTGCACAAAAATTTTTCATGCGCAAAAAGTAGAACCTGTTGCGTTTTTTGAAATGATAAAAAATGAGAATGGTTTTTTCAATTTACGCCTGGGTGCAAATGAAAACTTGTCTTTTTGTGCAGTCAACATTTGCCCAAATAAGAAGTACCCCACATAATACCATTTGTAATTATGAATTAGGCCAACCTTTTTCTCTCCACCGGAGAGAACCCAGGTGAGGCGTCAATTGAATCGGACTAATTCATAATTGCAAATGGTATAAAATAGCGTTCTCGAATTTATTTTTACAGTAAAAAAATGATTAAAGAACAGTGCAAATGCAAGATGGATGCAAGGTTTGAATGTCGAGACTTGGGTCTATATAATAATGGCCGCCTCTATCTATTTTATCGTTGCATATTGTTAGTTTTGCGCTGCATCCCAACCTTATCCCGTTTCAAATAAAATGTTCCTCAACAAAATATACCCAATGAAAAAACGAATACTTATGGCCTTAGTGGCTATCATGTCTATTGCAAAAGGCCATGCTCAATGTGCCAATTGCCCAATGCCTTTTGTAGCGTCTTCGCAAGCAACAGGAGATTCAGAAAACGTGGTTATTCCCAAACCAACAAGTGTGACACTTAATGATGTGATGATAGCTGCCGTGCATGTGGGATGGTGCAATGCTGGTGATGACATTATTGCGCCAATCGGTTGGACATTGATTGCACAAACCAGCAACACAGGCGCTGGTTGTGGTACAAGCAATGGCTCTATACAATTGGCCACTTTTTACAAAATAGCAGGCCCAACCGAACCAACTAGTTACACATTTAGTGGTGCAACAAATCAAATTTATGTTGGGGGTATTGTGGCTTATTCCGGAGTGAGCACAACTGATCCTATCAGTGCCTTTGGCTCTGATGGCTTGCAGGAGGATTGTTCCAATATTTTGGCTCCAAGCATTGTCACTGTTGCAACCTGTAGTCGCTTGGTAGCTGTATTTTTTTGCAGCGTGAATAATAGTTTGACTAATATGGTGGCTCAGACCTCCATGACGGAACGTGTGGATGTGGGCAACACAGGAAACCACCCTTGGGGCAACGAAAATCTAATGGTTGCAGACGAACTTATCTATGCCTCAGGAGCTACCGGAAACAGAGCTGCAGCTCTATCCAATTGCGATGGTTTAGGATGGGTTACGGGTGCGCAAATGATTGCATTAAACTGTGGCTCGTCAAACTTTGTAAATGATCTATTTATCTCCAATAGCCTTACGGTTTCACCCAATCCAAGCAGTGGTGTTTTCAATTTAATGATGGGTAATGGGCATCAAATAAATAATTCGATTATCGAAGTTTACAATGTGCTTGGTGTAAAGGTGAGGACAATTCTTTCCGCCTCGTCATCGATAGATTTAGCGGCACTGCCAAAAGGTATTTACTCTTTAAAAGTGATATTACCTAAAGAAATATTAACGAAAAAAATAGTGTTGGAATAATTGAACAATTTTTAGATTTTTTCTTTTATGGGATTTGGTTTTCTTCACAAAAAGTTGGGTTTCTTCCAAAAAAAAACTAATCCACGCTGCAAAAAAAGAATCCTCAGCTTCAACTGTTTTCAACCATTTCGCGCTGCAATGTTTCCACAGTGTCTGCAGGTAGGTTTTGTAAATCCAGATACATCAAGCCATCAAGGGTATGGTTAAATTTTGGGTCGCAGTTGAAGGCGATAATCTTTGCATTCTGTTGCAAATATTTTTTAAGCAGCACTGGCATAGTATAGCTGGACGGTTCTATGTCCGAAATTATTTTGTCCATCTTCTTCATGTCTGCTTGTGAGGATTGGATGAGTGCATCGGTATCCACGTTGTTCAACTTTGGTCTGAAAGCATTGCGGGGTTGCACCAATTTCGCCAACTCATTATCGAAATGATGGCGTGCAATAAATTCGATAATAAGCTCTTTCGAAACTTCTTGGTAGGAATTGCTGATACTGACAGGGCCAACTATGTATCTGAATTGCGAATGTGAAATGAGGTAATACAAGATTCCTTTCCACAGTAAAAAAAGAGAAAGGCGATGACGTTGATATTCTTGAACGATGAATGACCGGCCCAGTTCAAGCGACTGGTTCAACATGCCATTCATTTTTTTGTTCATCTTAAAAAGCGATGAGATGTAAAATCCTTTGGAACCATAACGCGCCATTATTTGTGCACCATTGCCAACACGATATGCGCCCGCTATTTTTTTTGCAGTTCTATCCCAAAGTATCAGGTGGTCGTAATACAAATCATATTCATCTATGTCGATGCTTTTGTTGGTGCCCTCGCCTACTGCTCTAAAAGTGACTTCGCGCAATCGGCCAATCTCGCGCAACAGATTTGGAATGTGATGGCTGCCCACCACATAACAATCGAAATTGTCATAACTGAGGGTTTTAAACTCAACAATTCTTGCTATTTCAGTTTCCAATTTCTCTAGGGCGACAGGCGGAATTATATCGTCAGGTTTTTGCTGTGTGCGAAACAATCTGTAATAGTCGCGTTTCACCTCAAAGCTGCTACCCAAGGCGTAAGTTTTTGCTCGCAGATAACGACCATATTGTTCAACACTGGAAAACATGTCGGTGTCTTTTGGCAATATTGTTTTGCCAATTCGCAACCGAATTGCTTGCCCCTTTTTCTTCAACATCTCGCTGGGCAATGCCAATGTGCGCAGGTTGGGATGTATCCATCCAAGAAAATGAAATATGCGCGAATTGGTGCCATCGAAAAAAACGGGCACCACAGGCACTCTTGCATTTTTTACAATCTTCACTGCGCTGTTTTGCCATTTGCGATCCACTATTATTCTTAAGTCTTCTTGATAAGTGGATACTTCACCAGCAGGAAAAAGGCCAAGCGGTAAACCCTTTTCCAAATGTAAAATCGCAGCCTTTATTCCAGAGATATTGTTGTATGCGCCTTTGTTTTGTTCGAAAGGATTTACTGAAAGAAAATAATCTTTAATAGGCTCTACATTTTGCAAAAGGAAATTGGCCATCACTTTAAAGTCGGGCCGCACTTGCGCTATAGTGCGAATGAGAGCAAGCCCATCCAGTGCTCCAAAAGGGTGGTTAGAAACAATAATGAAGGGGCCACTTTTGGGGATATTGGCGAGCAAAGATTTGTCGTATTCTATGTCCAAATCCAAATATTTAAAGAGTCTATCAAGCGCCTCAAGACCTTCGGCTTTGCACACGTCATCATACAGCTCATTCACTTCGCCAATGCGCGCTACTCTGGCCAGCAAACCCACAATAGGGTTGTTCTTCTGCAACTTGGTTGCAGTGGCGAGGGCGTCATCTGAAATGAGTTTTTTCATCTATGGTTTACAATACAATTATCATTTTATCATGATGGCTTGGCTGTCAAATCCGTTGTCGCTTTGCAACACCAAACGATATACACCAGCGTTGAATTCAGATGCATTGAAAAAATATTTGGATACTCCATTTTTGAATGACCCAGAATAAATATCCATTACTTTTTTACCGGCCACATCCATCAAATAAAGTGAACCGTTTTCGGGTCTCTTAAAATTTAATTCAATACAAGTTATTGCATTTGCAGGATTAGGAAACACCTTTCCAAAAGAGGCAATCTCTATTTCATTCACACCTACTTCGCCCAAAACTTCGAATGTCCAAAAGCCATCAGGAGCTGGCATTGGGCGCACCTGCACTTTGCCGGTATTGGCCTCGCCTCTTATGTAGTAATGTATCCATGTGCCCACTGCTTGTGCAGGAATAGCGGCTTGCCAGTTGTTGTTTCCCAAATCGTTCATGGCTATTTCTTGCCATGTTGTTTCGCTGTTTATTCTCCAAAATACACTGCCGTTGTTCACACCACCACGATGGCTCATGTATGCACTAAGCGCATAAGGATTGATGACATCGAAAGTGTCATCGTGGCTTTGGTGCGAGATAAGCAATGGGTCCTCAACTCCTATCGCATGTGTGATGCAATGTATTGCTCCGCTTTGCGAAATGATGTTGTTGTTTTGATTGTCGCAGTCTATTCCCACAAGTGTATAGCCAGGGCAAACCTCGCCCCATATACGGTATGCGATAGTGTCGTACTCTTCACGGTAGGTAGGAAATAGGATGGAATTGTTGACAAAAATGGCATTGGAATAAGTCCTGTATGAACCGCCATTGTCTGGATACAAACCACCTGTGCTTGGAGGACTTGGTATGCGCACCACATCATAAGGCGTGTCCCACAAACTATTGTAGGTTGCTAGTACATATTCCATATTGGCATTTATCTGCGGGCCATCTGCTACGCCATCAGGATATTCGCTGATGAGCAATGTTTCTTCATTCACCAATTTCATGTGCATGTCTATATGGTGAATGCCATCATAAGGCAAAGTCTCCATTTTGATGTAGGTATCGATACCCATAAACTGTAGTAAAATGTCATTTATTTCTGACTCAGAATGATCGGGATAGGTGATGTTGAAATCGCCATTGCCATCATTTTCGTTTAGAATTAATTCCGATGCGAAAGCAGTTCCAAAACCGTCACACATAAAATTGCCTCCAGTGTTCATCAAGTCGTAAGGCGACTGTGTGGTGGCATACAATTCCAAACTCAATTCATTGGCAATTAGCTCTGGTGAGGCATCGTCATCCGGCCTAGGTCTGTTGTACAGCCAGTCCACCATAAACAAGGAGTCCACTTCGTTGCCATACACAGGGTTTGCGGAGTAATCGCGACACCAAATAGTATTAAACGCACCTTCCACCAAGGTGATATTGGACATGTCGGCAAAGGCTGCCCCTCCGGTATTCGATGCCATCAAATAATCTTCAGTAGCCGTGGGATCATCGGTGAGAATGAGCACTTGGCACTCCACGCGCGCGGCTGCAACTATTTGTTTCAATATGGCTGGAAACCCGGTCCAAGTAATGTTCAAAGCTTGCAGCTCTTCCCATTCAGCCATTGCTCTAATGTTAGAATTAGATGGCGGAGTTGTAATGGTTTGTGTGTTGGCCTGTATAGCAACAGATGCTGCAATCGTGAATAAAATCAATCTCATTGAAGAATTTTGAATTGGTTATTAAAATGTTTGCAAGTTGGACTAAACGTCAATCCATATTATTGAGCGGTAAATATGAACCTGAATTTATTATTTCAAGTTTCTCTATTTTTTTCTTATCCACGCAGGAATATGATCAGTGCATTTTTTGGTGGTGCAATAACTTGTGAGCAGATAGCACTTGGCGAACAAATAAATCTGGTTAGCGGCTAACATTGCTTTGTCTTTCCTCGCGCAGAATATCACAGTACTTCACAGAAATTTATTTTATCAAATCCGAAAACAAGGCAAACCCTTGAAAACAATTCATGGTTATTGAATGTATCTATAATTTGAGTTAATAATTTTCTGATTCTTTCGGAGTTTACAAGTGATTTGTTGCCATTGCAATGGTGACGCGCTCAAAGAGTCCTTTTCCAAAATATCTCCTGTTAAGTTTGTAACAAA
>JAYSWI010000217.1:0-6050 GCA_043718125.1 Flavobacteriales bacterium | reverse complement strand
TAACATTGGCGATGGTTTGATTTTTTTGAAGATTGGCCTTATTGTACAAATCAATTTTGGCTTCGCGCACGAGTCCCTCGCGCGATAAACCACCTATTAGCCCAACTAAATAAATGGCCACCGACTCCCCTTCGGCAAATCCAATTGTTTTGAAATTGCCTTTTGAAATAACTGCTGAAGGAAAAAAATTGCCCTTATGAATTGTTACACAACTTGCCAAAAGTGAGTAGCACAATAAAATCAATTTGAGGTTCATCGAATTCTTAATCATTTTTGATGGTTTAAGTTTGAGTATGTATTGAGTGGAATTTTATTTCAGTGAAAACTGTGGGCGCATTGGGTGTTCAGGGTTCACAATCAATTGCTGTTTGAGGGGATGAATAACCACATCCATTGCTTCCATCGGAATTGCGCCTAGTAAAGGCTCTGCATCACCAGGAAGTATAATACAATCAACGGTTGCAATTCTGTTTTCAAATCGGATCTCTACTGGTCCCGCCATTTCGAGGTCAATCACTGAACCATCTGCCAATTGTCCGGGCACTACTTGTTTAGTTTGGAGGCCCAACTGCGCTTTAAGTGTTTGGTTGAGGCAAAGCATATAAGCACCGCTATCCACTAAAAATTTGATTTTGGAAAATCTAATTTTATTCTCCTGTAAAAAATTATTCCTGTGAAGTATCAAATCTTCCAAATTGACGACTTCTATTGTTGCATAAGTCAAACCCATTGGTGTTTTTTATTTTTACGAAGTTAACAATGAATAGAATTGTTTTCTGGCAATAAGATGCTAAGTGAGTGCAGACTAGGAACTCGAAAAATGTACGTAGTAACGATAAAAAAGTAACCAAACTTTCGCGCTTCAAATACCCTGCTAAATCATAAATTTGGTAGAAATGATCAGGAAATTGATCAACGAACCTAAGCAAAATCCTGCATACACTTGGCCTGGCGTGTGCGCATCCAAATAGAGGCGTGCGAAGGCCGTGGTGCCGGCCATCAGCAATGAAAGTGTTGGGAACAAAATATCCATGTTGGGGTCAATCACATTTACTCCCAACAAGGTTCCAAAGACACCACCTTGAGCAAGCATGTGAACCGATATTTTCCAAAACGTGTTTATCACCATACTTACTATAAGTGAAATGACCACCGAGACGAAGAAACTAAAAACCGTTTGTGGCAGATGCACGCCTTTCCACTTTAGCATGGTGTAGGAAAGCACATAGTAGAAGATAACCAGCATGTAAGGCCAAAATCTTTCTTTGCGATCATGTAGGTCTATGCTGGATATCATTCCGTGTTTCATCATTACCCACATGCTTATAGCGGGTGCTACAATGTTGATAGACAACAACAGAAAAACAAAACGATCGCCTGCTGTGCTGCCTATATAGTAAGGATCAACGGTTCTTACGGTGAGGTAAATAACCAGTGGCATCCACAATGGATGAAACACAATAGAGAGAATTTGAGCAAAGCGATACATCATATTTTTCAGAGCTCTTTGCGCAATCGAGCTACCGGTATGCCTAACATCTCGCGGTATTTGGCCACTGTTCTGCGTGCAATGTTGTAGCCTTTTTCATTCAGAATTTTCATTAGTTTTTGGTCTGTGAGGGGTTTGCGTTTTTGTTCTTCGCCAATGGAGTCTTTAAGAATTTGTTTTACCTCGCGCGATGAAACTTCTTCGCCCTCATCGGTGCTCATGCTTTCTGCAAAAAAATATTTGAGCAGATAAGTTGTATGTGGAGTTTGAACGTACTTGGAGTTGGCCACACGGCTGATGGTGCTTATGTCCATTTGAACCATTTCGGCAATGTCTTTCAGAATCATTGGTTTCAATTTGGTTTCGTCACCGCTGATAAAAAATTCTTTTTGGTAATTGACAATGGCTTGCATACAAAACAGCAGCGTGTCGTTGCGTTGTCTGATAGCATCAATAAACCATTTGGCGGAGTCTATTTTTTGCTTCACGAATACCATGGCCTCTTTTTCTTTTTTGCCTTTGGTTTTTTGCGCAGCGTAATGGTGCATCATTTCTTTGTACTCTCTACTTATTTTCAGTTCGGGCGCATTGCGGCTGTTGAGGTTCAAGCGCAACTCGTCATTTTCTACTGTGACAATAAAATCGGGAACTACGTGCTGCACCGCACGTGATGTTTCGGACATGCTGTTGCCCGGTTTAGGATTAAGGTGTAGGATGTAGTCGATAGCGGGTTTCAACTCGTGGTCTTCTAGCTCCAAACGTTTCGCTATTTTTTCGTAATGTTTGCGTGTAAACTCATCAAAATATTTGGTGATGATTAGCTCCGCCATTTTCATCACCACATCTTTGTCATCATCTCGTTTTATTTGAATGAGTAAACATTCTCTCAAATCGCGCGCACCAACTCCTGGCGGATCCAATTGTTGGATGGCCTTTAATATATCGGCCAACTGATGTTCGTCTGTGCTGATGTTCATGCTGAAAGCAAGGTCATTGGCAACAGCAGCCAGTTCTCTTCTCAAATACCCACTTTCATCTAGATTTCCTATCAAATATTCAGCTAGTATCATGTCATCTTCTTCTAAATCCGTCATGCTTAGTTGGTCGTAAAGCATGTCCTGAAATGTGCGGCCAGCGCCTATGGGCGACTGTCGGTCTTCGTCATCCGCACTGTGATTGTTGGCGTAAAGTTTATAGTCGGGTATTTCATCTTCATCCAAATAATCGGTAATGTCGATGTCGTCATTTTCACTCTTTTCTTGCTCTTCGGCCTCCACCTCTTCGGCTGTCATTTGCTCTTCTTCCTTTTCTTTTTCTTCTTCATCTTGGCCTTCTTCCAAAGCAGGGTTGATCTCCATCTCATCCTTGATGCGTTGGTCCAATTCCATGGTAGGAATTTGCAACATCTTCATCAATTGAATTTGTTGGGGCGAAAGTTTGGTCTGTAATTTTTGTTGTAAATATTGCTTTAGCATAATGGCTCAAAGATATGTGGGCTGATTTAGATGTGCCATTTATTCACTCAACGAAATGGTAGTTTGGCGATATCCAATTTTTCGACAGGTGCAATCAACGAATACATCATTGGATTGCCCGATATATGGTAGAAATCTAAACTGTGTATTTTCATTGCATCACCTCTATTCCAGATGTATGCAATCAATTGTGAAGGTTGGTCATTTTTATTTTCAGCATTGTAGCCGTATGCAACATAAACATCTGTTATTGGATGATTTTCAAGACAGAAATTTTTCACTTCAGAACATTGCCAAGTGATATTTTTTCCATTGCAACTGGATTCTAACACAAGCGAGCTGTTTGATTTCGCAGCTTGTTGGCATTCAATTTCGGCATGTGCAATTATCCAGTCGCAGTGGTTGATTTGTTCATTTGGAAGTTGCAGTTTGCAGCCATATCCGTATTCATTTTTTGGCCAGAAATCAACAATTAGTTTATCATTCTCCAAGTGCTGATTCAACTCTTCTCCGATATTATATTCTAAATTTTCACCATTCAATAAATAGTGATTTGAGTATGCGTTCTTCTCCATTGAAAAATGATAGAACCATGAGTTGAAATAGTTGTGTTGCTGCTGGCAACTGCCATATTTTTTTAGCAACATTCCCAGCACCTCAATAGGCGGTTGGTAATACTGCATAGTAGCTCCATAATTGAAGTCCACGGTGTTGCATTCTGCCACCAATTTTGCAAAATCATTCATTGTCCAAGTGCTATCAGGACTGATGATATCAATGGTGTTGTTTGTTTTCAATTTGGTATAGTCTAAAATGTATGGAGAGTATGCGAGCAAGTTGGTTTGAGTGTGTCCATTTTTGGACAACTGTTGGGCATCGTTCATTACTCCTTTAAAGCCCGAAGTGTAAAATATTTTGTAGTGTTGTCTTTCTACAATCAAGGTATATGAACCAATAAAAAGTATTGTGACCACTGCTATTATTTTCAACTGCAGAGGGTAGTCTTTGCAGAAAGAAAAGAGCGCAAGGAAAAAGAATGGCACTGCGAAATACAATGCTCTAAATTGTAATACCGGCCCAACAAAAACGGAATAGAAGTGACCAGCCAAATAGCTCAAAACAAAAAGTGATATTGAAATAAGCATGAGTTTCCAATTCCATTTTCGGTTGAAAAAAAATAAATTTAGGCAGAACAATAAAACTACTATTGAAATAAGTAAAGGTGAGAAGTGAAAGAGATAGTGAAAATAATCTACCAAGAAATCTGACTTTGGAACCGATAGGGTAGTGGCGGCTCCTTTGAATTCAAGTTGAGCAAAAAGAATATAGAGACATGGTATATAGCAGACAAATCCAGTGATGCCAATAATGAATATTTCTTTCTGATGTGTTTTCCATTTTAGACAAAGAAATGAGCAAAAAAGCAGCAATGCCAGCAACATACTAAAGTGATGTACAAGCGCACAAGACGCAAGCAATATTCCTGTCATAATAAGTTTCCACAATTGAACTCTTTGTGCATTAGAAAAAATGGTTGTGAGAATTGAAGCACTGCACAGACAGAGAAAACATCCTAACGAATAGGACCGTGCTATTTGAGAATGAATCACGCTTTCTTGCAACACTGCGAACAGACTTGCGGACAACAAACCTGCTGTTTGGTTAAACGATTTTTGCCCCAAACGATACAAAAGCCACACGCTCGTTATGCCCATCAACAGATATGGAAACTTTATCCAAAGTGTTCCAATGCCTCCTACTTTTATCTGAAAGAAATAGAGTAATTGACATAGCGGAGGATTGAGGTCAGTCAGAATTCCTTTTTCAATCACCTCGTTCAGTGTAGAAAAGCTGGAACGATATAAACTGCTAAACTCATCATAACTAAAAGGTATTTGTTTACCGCCATAGAAACGTAGCCCACTTGCAACTGCCATAATCATAATGATGGGAATGGCGTGCGGAAGTTTCTGATATTTTGAATCCACGGGTTTCAATTTTTTGCAATAGTGGTGAATGGAATCATGTTTGATGCGCATTAAACTTTTACACCTATGTTTAATCAATTAAAAAAAATCATCCATTATGAAAAAAGTCATTATCGTTTTCTTAGCGTGTATTGCTCATGCTTATTCATTTTCTCAAAAAGATGCAACAGGAGATAGCACTGGCCTTGCTGGCGACAATTTCTCTTTGCAGGGCGCACTTGAATTGTTCAGTAAGGCAACAAGCATCGAAGAGTTTGAAAAGGCCTTGAACACTGCTTCCAATCATGTCAACAATCTTGACCTTAATGAAGACGCGGAAATAGATTACGTAAGAGTAGAAGACCATACCGATGGCAATGTGCACGCATTTGCCTTGCAAGTGGGAGTGAGTGAAACCGAATCGCAGGACGTAGCTGTAATTGAAATAGAAAAAACAGGTGAGACAGTAGCACAAGCGCAAATAGTGGGCGATGAGGAATTGTATGGAGAAGGTATTTATGTGGAGGCTTTGGATGAAAAAGCAAAGGGGGGAAAAGGTGGGCCATCTGCACCAATAGAGACATATATAATAGTGGTAAATGTTTGGCTATGGCCATGTGTCCAATTCATTTATGCGCCCTCTTATCTTCTATGGAATTCGCCTTGGCATTGGCGTGCGCATCCATCGTGGTGGAAACCATGGCGACCTTATGGCTGGCGAGTTCACTATGGATATAGCAGTTATTATCTCTTGCACTTTCATTCAGTTCAGATGCATAGATGTAATATGGCACATGTTGTTTATCGTGCACATAGGAAGCATTCAGTCACAGTGCATTCGCGCTACAAAGAAGCGCATATAAAGCACAAGGCACAAAAAGCAATGAAGCCTAATACCTCCAATAAGGGCAAGGGGAAAGATGAAAAATCAAATAAAGGGAACAAGGCTAAAAAACCTCAGGAGCATGGCAAACAGGAAATTAAAAGAGACAAAGACACTAAGCCAACAAAAACACAAGGAGCAGAAAAGTCCACCAAGAAAAACACCAAAAGTGGCGGAGCAAAACCAGCCAAAGCTGGTGGGAAGGGAGGAAAGAAATAATAGGAAACGAAGAGAAA
>JAYSWI010000216.1:0-6066 GCA_043718125.1 Flavobacteriales bacterium | reverse complement strand
CCATGAAACAGTTGCTACTTTGGAGCAAAAACGATAATCAACATATAAGGAGGTTGAGCTGCGAAGGCTGCAGACCAAGATTGCCGTGGGGCTTAAGGCTTTATTCTTTTGTGAAAGATCCATCTAGCATTTTACCCATACTGGAAAATTTGAAAGATGATTCTGAATTGTATGTGCGAAAAAGTGTTGCAAATAATTTGAATGATATTTCAAAAGACCATCCGCAACTGGTGATAGCATTGGCCAAAAAATGGAAAGGCAAATCCGACAATACAGATTGGATAATACAAAGAGCCATGAGAGGTTTGCTCGTCAAAGGAAACAAAGAAGCTTTGAAACTATATGGCCAGCATGATGCTAATGGACTAGAAATATCTGACTTGAAAATTGAGAACAAAAAAATTAAAATTGGTGAGGAGCAAATTTTTTCATTTCGAATTACCAATGACAACACCAACGCAATCAATTGCAGAATTGAATATGCTATTGATTATGTAAAAGCCAATGGCTCACAATCGCGCAAGGTTTTTCAAGTATCAAAAATCGAAATGAAACATAGAACACAAACGTATCAACGCAAAAGATCGTTTGAAGATTTCACAACAAGGAAGCACTATGTTGGCACACATCATTTGCACATTATTGTCAATGGCGAATTGAAAAAATCAATTTCATTCGAAGTTGAAAAGAATGATTCTTTCTAAGTTTAAAACAGAGGTGCCCATTAAATTGGATGACCCTTGAAGATCGATTCCTAGTAAGGCGTGTTGATACACCACACTGCGCTTGTTAGCGAAGGGCAGAGTTTGATCAAAAGCAATTTTTTCTAAACGGGCTAAAGCCCGCAATTCAATATGCCGCGCTAAGTGGTTGGGGTGGCTTATACCATTCCTCATTATGTTTTAGTCCAAAATGAACAAAAGAAAATATAATCAAATCTGCAATTATTGATAACATGTTGCTCAGTTAACAGGGTTACTTCCTTTGTTATGAATTCGCTTAACTCGTCAAGCGTTTTATGTAGCTTATTTGAAAATGCTCGTTTCATTTTCCACCATATTTTTTCTGTTGGATTCAATTATGGTGAGTACGGAGGTATAAAGAGCAAGGCAACATTTTGAGGAATAATTAATTTTTTAGCTTTGTGAAAAGCTCCATTATCGAGTAATACCGTATCGGTATAAATAGCAAAACGTCAAGTGTTGATATTTCAACATTATCAAATGGCACATGCTTGCTGGAAGTGCTGGCCGAAGATGGCAAGGTGCAACGGGAGAGGTTTCTAAAATTTTGAATTGTCTCAAAAAATAAAGTATTCACGATTAGTAACTACAAACACCTTTCAACATCGTGTCAAACTTGCTATTGGCCATAAACTGTTTTTCCAAACCTGCATTGAAAGGAATTGGTGTATCCATGCTGGCACATCGGGCAACTGGTGCATCCAAATATTCGAAACAGTTTTCGGTAATCAGCGCAGAAAGTTCGCCACCTATGCCACCTGTGATGCAGTCTTCGTGCAGGACAATAGCACGTCCTGTTTTTTTCACACTGTTGTAAATCATTTCGGTATCCAACGGTGCTAAAGTGCGCAGGTCTATCAGGTCAGCACTGATGTGTGGGTTCTTGTCCAAAGTTTCCAATGCCCAATGCACACCCATTCCATAAGTGATGATGCTAACTTGATGGCCTTGGCGCAGAAGGTTGGCCACACCAAACGGTATTGTGAAGTAGTCATCATTTACTTCTTGATTGATACTGCGGTAGAGTGCTTTGTGCTCAAAAAACATCACAGGATTTTTGTCTTCAAATGCTTGACACAAAAGTCCTTTTGCATCTTGTGGAAATGCGGGATAAGCAATCTTCAAACCGGGTGTGTGGAAGAACCATGCTTCGTTGCTTTGGCTGTGGAAAGGGCCTGCGGCCACACCGCCACCTGTGGGCATGCGCACCACCACGTCTGCATTCTCCGCCCAGCGGTAGTGCAGCTTCGCAAAGTTGTTGATGATTTGATTGAAGCCAACGGTAACGAAATCGGCAAACTGCATTTCCACCATCGCCTTCCAACCTTTTATGCTCAGGCCGAGGCCCGCACCAAGTATTGCGGACTCGCAAAGCGGAGTATTGCGCACACGCTCGGTTCCAAATTTTTCTACGAAGCCTTCGGTTACTTTGAAAACGCCTCCGTACTTTGCAATGTCTTGTCCCATCAGCACCAACTTTTCGTGCCGCTCCATACTTTGGCTTAGGCCATCTCTTATGGCATCTATCAAGCGCTTTTCTGTTTTCTTTTCGGTCGCTGGTTTTATCTCTTCGTTAGAAAATGGCATATACACATCGGCCAATTCTTTTTCTGTAGAAGCAATAATATCTTCTTCTGCATAAGCCACTTTCAGCGCATCGTTTATCTCTTGTTTTATCTCTTCGCGAATTTCGAGCACATCGCTTTCCGATATTATATTTTGTTGGAGCAAATAGTTTTCAAAATTCATCACCGGGTCTTTTTCCTCCCAACTTTCTATCAGTCCTTCGGGATAATACTTCGTGCCGCTGGCCTCTTCATGGCCGCGCATTCTGAAAGTCATAAACTCTATTAGAATTGGTCTTGGATGCTCGCGAATACTTTCCGCAGCTTTTTTTACAGTAGTGTAAACTTCGAGAATATTGTTGCCATCTATTTGAATTGCGTCCTCCTGTGGCATGCCATAGCCTATGGCTTTATCGATAAACTGCTTGCACCGAAATTGTTCGCGGCTTGGGGTGGAAAGACCCCATGCGTTGTTTTCGATACCGATGATAACGGGCAAATCCCAAACTGTTGCAACATTTAATGCTTCATGAAAATCGCCTTCGCTTGCACCGCCATCACCGCAGAAAACGATAGTGGCCCTTCTCTCATTTCCAATTTTGTTGGCCAATGCAATTCCATCTGCTATGCCCAATTGTGGGCCGAGGTGGGATATCATGCCAACCAAATTATACTCCTTTGTTCCGAAATGGAATGAGCGGTCGCGGCCATTGGTGAAACCACTTTCCTTGCCCTGAAACTGTGCGAACAAACGCGCAAGTGGAATGTCTCTTGCAGTGAAAATGCCAAGGTTGCGGTGCATGGGAAGAATGTATTCGTCCTTGTCCATCGCAAGGGCCACGCCTACTGATATGGCCTCTTGGCCGTAGCCGCTGAACCATTTCGAAATTTTTCCAAGACGCAATTGACTCAGCATTTTTTCTTCTATCAAGCGCGGTTTCAGTATCGCTTTGTAGAGTGTTATCAGCTCGTCTTTGCTGATTCCTTTTTTGTTGAATTTGATGCTGGGCTTTGTGGCTGTGGACATGCTTGCTCTATCGGTGTAATTGTGTGGGGGCGAAAGTAGATAAGTGATAAGTGAAGAGCGAAAAGCGAAAAGGAAGATGAGAAGCACTTATTTCGAACGTGATGTCTATGGAATTACAAACACATTTCTAAATCCTGTCGCTTGCATTGTGCCATTCGAATAATGGACTTCGACTCGAATGTTCAAATTTTGATAGGGCATCAAATCTCTGAATCGCATGCCTGAAAGCAGAAAATCTGGATTTGAACTTAACGCTTCATTAAAATCTTTCAATGATTGCGATGCCATTTGATAGTCTGTTACTTCAATCATTGCGTTTAGTAATGAATCGGGTAGGATATCACCATTGATGGTGTCCTGCGCAACGATATTGACTGCATTGAGCGGCTTGCGATTAATGTGTACAGGATCGCAAGCCATGGCCTGTACGAAACCAAAACTCAATTGACTGAATGATTCTGCCTTAAACTCTGGTCGAAAATAGAAATTTTGCGCAGACACGGTATCAGAGGTGTTCACTAAGAACTCCTGATTGATGATGCTAAGGATACTGGTAGTTTCAAGGTTCAATTCAAACTCACCACCTTGCTGGCCGCATGGAATGCACCGAATAAGAAAAAGCATAACAAGTAATAAGAAGGCCCTTTTGTGCATGTTGTAAATATATTTCAATGCTCCAAATACATCCTCAACTTGCTTTTGGACTTGGCACCGATGCGATAATAGAATTTGATGGCGCGTTCATTCCAGTCGGGTGTTTGCCATTGCAGGTGGGTGCTGCCCATCTTTTTCGATTGTTGTTTTATTTCATGCACAAGCCGCTCGCCAATGCCTAGGCTGCGTGCTCGTTCACTCACAAAAAGGCAGTCTAAATGGGTGTAATAGGCGGCATCCCACGTGGAAAATTCTTGCATATAAGTAGCATAACCTATTGGCTTTTTGTTTTCATCTTCTGCCAAAAGGCAATGTAATCTTGGTTCACTTGCGAACAAGAAAGAAGATAACTTTTCTTCCTTGCCTTCGGCAGTATAGGCTGCTTTTTCATAGGCAGCATGTGCCGCACAGAGTTTTATTATCTCGGGCATATCGACAGGTGTGGCTTTGCGGATTTGGTAGGTCATGGCTTATCGCTTTTCGGGCGGAATGTTTTTGTTTGCTTTCAGATTTGCCTTATGCACTGCATCATTCACTGGCTTGAAAACGACTTCATTTTGTGCCGGATATTTATTCAGGAGCGGCCCAGGTCTTATGGGCCGTTTTTCAAATCCGCCACTGCAGTTGGGGCAGACGTTGTGCAATACATCCCGCACACAATTACTGCAAAAGGTGCATTCAAAAGAGCAAATCATAGCCACTGAGCTGTCAGGTGGCAGTGGGGTGTTGCAGTTTTCACATGTGGGCAGAAGGGTAAGCATGATAATTTTAAGATTCGGTTGGTTCTTCCTCCTCTACTGCCACTGCCTCATCTTTCTCCACTTTCAAATTGCTGAAGATGAATTTCCGCAGTATAAAAACGCTTTCCCACCTGTTTAATATGTTCCAACAGCGCTTCATTTTCTATCTGATGAAAAATGGAGAGGTCGAAAGTGTAAGGCAATGAAAGTGCGTCCAGCGCTTGTTCTATTTCACCTATCGTTTTTATGTTGAGTTTGCTGCCCTTTAGGGTCAGGTCAATATCGCTGCCGGGTTTGAAGTTGTCTTTTGCGCGCGATCCATAAATAACTGCCTCATCTATTTGCGGAAAACAGGCAAACACATTTTGAATAGCTGAAATGGTATGTGCATCCAATCCGTATTGCATCACATCAATGTTTGCATTTTCTCCTTCAGTTGAATGAAACAAGGAGCACCCATTTCATATACCAGTTTTAGAATTTCCTTCGCTGTGGCTTCGTTGTATGTATGGCTTGTTTTGTTTCGTGCATTGAAGAGTTGCATCCAAGCTTGGCCGTCTGCAATCAGCTCCCATTTGAATGCCTCTTGAATCGTGCTCTTTGCACCATAAATGTTTTCATTGCCCTGTTCCTGCAAAAAATCTTTCATGGTGTTCCAAGCCAATTCGTAGGTGTATTCAAAGGCTTGTATCATGCCTTGTTCTTCCATCTCATTTAGTTCATGGAATTTCGTAATGAACTTTTCCAACTGTCCCAGTGCTTTCAGATAGTTGGAGTAGCGTTGCTTCCAGCGTATGTCGTTTTGCTGCTGCATGTTTACGCATCAATTGTAGTTAATTCCTCGGTCACCTCCGCAGCCTCATCTTTCTCCACCTTCAAGTTGCTGATGATAAATTCCTGCCTGTCGGGCGTGTTTTTGCCCATATAGAATTCGAGCATGTCTTTGAGGTGCGAGTCTTTGCCAATAACTACTGGCTCCAAGCGGATGTCTTCACCAATGAAGTTTTTGAACTCATCGGGCGATATTTCTCCTAATCCTTTGAAGCGTGTTATTTCGGGTTTTACACCAAGTTTAGCTATGGCTGCTTGTCGCTCTTGGTCGCTGTAGCAGTAGATTGTTTCCTTCTTGTTGCGCACACGGAAAAGTGGAGTGGTCAGCACAAACAAGTGTCCGTGCTTCACCAAATCTGGAAAAAATTGCAGGAAGAAAGTGATAAGCAAAAGGCGGATGTGCATGCCGTCCACATCGGCATCGGTGGCTATCACCACTTTGTTGTAGCGCAAATCATCAAGGCCGTTTTCAATATCCAGCGCGGCTTGCAAAAGGTTGAATTCTT
>JAYSWI010000215.1:0-2124 GCA_043718125.1 Flavobacteriales bacterium | reverse complement strand
AGCCTGCCTAGTGCTTGCCCAAGGGCGCTCTTCGTGGCTCATAAGTTTGTACCATCAAAAAAAATTGCGCATCAATCAACCTTTTCGGCCAAAGTAGGTTTGACTTTTTCAGTAGGCCCTAATTAGAAAAGGTATTAAATCAAAACACAAACAAAAAAGATAAGTGCTACAAAGAAGGTAGAAAGTGCAACCGCTTTTAGTTCTGGATCAAGTGCAGCAGGATTTTTTACTCGAAGCACCAGCGCAATATTTGAAAAAAGAATAAAAAATGGCAATACACAAAACCATTTGATCGGAAATTCTAAATCAATGTTCTTACAAAATTTGTAGAAGCCATAAAACACAAGAAGTAAAAACGAAAACAAAATCAACATTGCGTGGTAAACCCTTGCTTTTTCAAATCCGATGATGACCACGATAGTTCTTTTGCCGTTAGCTGCATCATTCTTATGGTCGCGCATATTGTTTAAATTTAAAACTGCGCAACACAGCAGCCCTATGGAGGAGGCAGGAAGCAAAATCCAAGCATTCCATTGTTGAGAGAAAAGGAAGTAGGTTCCAAATACACCAACTATTCCAAAGAAAATAAAAACGAACAAATCGCCTAAGCCTTTGTAGCCATAAGGATTTTTGCCCATCGTGTATTTGAATGCAGCAGCTATTGCAAGCAAGCCTATTATTAGGAAGGCAAGTGCATAATAAAAAAGTCCTGCATGGCCCAACGAAATCCAAAGCAATGACAAGCCACTTATTAAAGTGAATGCAGTGCAAATTGTCAATGCAATTTTCATTTGCGCTTTTGTAATGCTTTCACTTTGCATGGTGCGCTTTGGTCCAACTCTGGCATCATTGTCCACACCATTCATATAGTCGCCATAGTCGTTGGCCAAGTTGGAAAGTATTTGTAAAAGGAAAGTTGTGGTGAGAGCAAGGGCGAAAATGAGCCAAGGATTTTGTGCATCGTGCCAACCAAGTGCACTGCCCATCAAAGTGCAGGAGCCGGCCAGTGGTAGCGTGCGCAAGCGAATTGCTGAGAGCCAGTTTTTCATTGAATAGATATTAGATATTAGATATTAGATGTGAGACATTAGACATGAGACATGAGATGTGAGACATGAGACATGAGATGTGAGATGTGAGATGTGAGATGTGAGATGTGAGATGTGAGATGTGTGTTCACAGGGCTGCACCCTGTGTTGGGGTATGACGCCCTTTCAGGGCTTTTAGAGGGGGTTGTGTTCCTCTATCGGAAATGTGTTTTGTTTTGAATTCGGAGTGCTTGCCTCCGAACATTTCAAATTGTTGATATCGGCATTGCAATGGGCCATTCATCAGCGTGTGTTTGATGCTTGGTTTTAGACCGATGAATTTGAGCGCTTCTACGTTTGACGATATAATCCAGGCTTTGTGTCCGGGCCATTCATGTTTGAGATGTGATCCTATTCTTTTGTATAAATGGTTTATTTCTTCTTCCACTAATCGCTCGCCATAAGGCGGATTGAGCACGATGGTTCCTGATTCTGATTGTGGTTTTGTTTCGAAAAAATCTATGTGATCTAATATTATATCTTGTGATAGTCCGGCTTGAGCTATGTTCATTTTTGCCACCTCAAGTTGTTTTTTGTCCATGTCCGATGCGAATATTTTATTTTTCAATGGAATCATATTTTGATCGGCTTGGTTCAAAACTTCTTGCCATAGTTCGGGGTCGAAACTTTTCCAATTCATAAATCCGAAATGTTTGCGATGGAACAGTGCAGGGGTGTTGGTGGCAATCATAGCGGCCTCTATGGCTAGGGTGCCGCTGCCGCAAAGGGGGTCGTAAAAATTGTTTTCGCCTTTCCAGTTGCTCATCAAAATCATACCTGCTGCCAGCACTTCATTTTAGGGTGCGTTGGCTCCTGCCAAGCGATAGCCCCTTCTGTTGAGGCTTTCGCCACTGCTGTCCAATGAGATGTTTACGCGGTGTTCATCTATGTGTAGATTAAATAGCACGTCTGGATTATTGGGATTCACGTTGGGTCGTTTTCCCATTTTGGCTTGAAAAAAATCTGCAATGCCATCCTTCAACCTCAACGATGCGAAGTTGGTATGCTTGAACATGATGGAGTGCACATTTGGCTC
>JAYSWI010000214.1:0-6089 GCA_043718125.1 Flavobacteriales bacterium | reverse complement strand
GATGAAAGAGATAATCATTCAGTATGAAGAAAGCAGAACTTTAGAGATGCTGAAATCATTGGCGAAGTATTTTGATTTTAGAATTGTTACCAAAGAAACCACAAAGAAGAAAGCCGCAAGGCTTGAAGATTCGGATGGTTATGTTCGTGGAGATAAGACAATTGATACCTCTGATTTGACGGAAATATTTTCCAAAGGTAATTGGGACGCAAAACAATTAAGAGAAGAAGCATGGTCAAGGAAAAGGTGATTTGTGACACTGATGTTTTGATCGATTATTGGAATATCCACTCTACAAGACATAAAGCTGTAAAGCATGAATTGGACAAAGTAATCGGAGTGAAAAACTTTGTTTTGTGTTTCATTTCAAAGTTTGAATTGATACAAGGAACAAAGGATAAGTCGGACTTGAAGAAGATGATTACACTAATGAAATATTTGGATTTCATTCACTCAAATAGAGAGATAGAAAGTGAAGCTTTTAGGATTTTCGAGACATATAAGCTTTCGCATGGTTTAAGCATAGCGGACAGTATTATCGCTGGTTCAACAATTCATTATGATTTATCACTTTTTACATACAACACCAAAGACTACAAAATGATTTCCGGTTTGAAACTTTACAAACCATAAACACCAAAGGACAAAAAATGCCCTTAACAAACAGAAGCAAAATAGCCACAGTGCGCAAAATGACCCTTGCAGAGAAATTGTATTTCCCTGCGATACTGAAAGGTATGGCCATCACTTTCTCGCATATATTTAAAAAAGTGCCCACCATAAGATACCCTGAACAGCAGCGCGAAATAGCTCCTGTATATAGAGGGCAACATGTATTGAAGCGAGATGATGAAGGAGCTGAGCGCTGCACAGCTTGTGGCCTTTGTGCAGTAGCCTGTCCTGCTGAGGCCATCACGATGGAAAGTGCAGAGAGAAAAAAAGGCGAAGAAAATTTATACCGTGAAGAGAAGTATGCCAGCATTTATGAAATAAATATGTTGCGTTGTATCTTCTGCGGGCTATGCGAAGAAGCCTGCCCGAAGGAAGCAATATTTCTAACTGATAGAATTGTTGCATCTTCTTTTAAAAGAGGTGAAGAGGTGTATGGCAAAGACAAGCTGGTAGAGACTTTAGAAAATCCGATTGATGTTTCGGTGCGGCAAACAAAGGAAGTTATTGACTTCAAAACCGATAAAAAGCACAAGCACAATAACACGTTTAAGGACATAAAGACAATTTCAAAATCACATCACTAACAAATTATGTTTCAAATAATATGAGTTTGATGGCGTACCAATTCAAATTCAAGATTTTGAATCTATCAACTTAAAAAAGACATGACCGAATTTTTGTTTTGGTTTTTATCGGCAGTAGGCATACTAAGCGCAATAGCCACCATTCTCACCAAGAATCCGGTGCATAGTGTTTTGTTTCTTATTGTCACATTCTTTTCCATCGCGGGGCATTACTTCTTGCTCAATGCCCAATTTCTTGCCGCTGTGCACATCATTGTATATGCAGGAGCCATCATGGTTTTGTTCCTGTATGTAATCATGATGCTTAACTTAAACAAACTGGATGATGACCGCAAAGCCGCTTGGAGCAAGGCCATCAGCGTGAGTGCATTTGGTTTGCTGATGTTTGTATTGATAGCCGCCTTGCGAAGAACAGATGAACTTAACAGCATACAACCGACAGCCAACTCTGCGGAAATCGGATTTACAAAAAATCTTGGAATAGCACTTTTTCGCGAATGCCTATTGCCTTTTGAATTGGCCAGCATACTTTTTCTTGCTGCCATGGTAGGTGCAGTTTATTTAAGTAAGAAAGAAACTCCAAGCAATTAGATAATTTGTATCGATAGCTGCTGAAACAATAAATCTCCAAATCAACAAATCAATAAATAGAAATGGAACTAATACCCGCAAGTGGAATCACTATCAATCACTACTTGTGGTTGGCAGCAATATTATTTAGCCTTGGTGCTTTTGGAATTTTGTATCGCAAAAACGCCATCATCATGTTCATGTCTTTGGAGTTGATGCTGAATGCGGTGAACATCATCCTTGTAGCATTCTCCAAAATGTGGGGACAAACCGATGCACAAGTTTTCGTGTTTTTCATTATGGTAGTAGCAGCCGCTGAGGTAGCTGTTGGCCTTTCCATACTTATGATGCTGTATAGAAATATGCACACTACCGATACCGATGTTTTGGACAAATTAAAATATTAACGACATGAATTGGAGAGACCATATTCAAGCTGATCCAAAAATTTTGGCAGGCAAACCAGCTCTTAAGGGCACAAGACTTTCAGTGCAGCATATTATGGGTAGGCTAGCTGACGGCTGGACGGTGGATATGCTGAAAGAGAACTATCCTAATTTGACAGATGAACACATACAAGCTGTATTTGCTTTTGCAAGTGAAAGTTTGGAGGATGGATTTGCATATATTGAATTGGCAAGAAAGAGTGCATAATGAAGTTTCTTGCGGACGAAAATTTTCCTGGACTAAGTGTTCTTGTACTCCGAGAAGCGGGGTTTGAAACGGAATTTATTACTGAAACCAATTCAGGTTGGACGGATTTGCAAGTAATGGAATATGCAGTAAGAAACGATTTGACCATACTTACTTTTGATAAAGACTATGGTGAACTGGTTTTTCTCTACGGACATACACCCAAAGGTGGCGTGGTTTTTTTTAGAATGGATACTTTCTTACCTGATGAGCCAGCCGCAATAATTATTGAATTGATTGAGAATAACAAAATAAAGTTTGTAGGAATGTTTACAGTAATTGATTCTTCCATCAAACTCAAGCAACGAGAGATATAAAATTATTATGACCGCATAACGAATACATGGAAAGACTCGCCACACTTATACCCCTTTTTCCTCTTGCAGGATTTTTATACATTACATTTTTCGGAAAAGGCTTTTCGAAGAACTTTATAGGCTGGCTTGCATCAGGCTGTATTCTACTTTCTTTTATTGCCTCCCTTCTAGTTTTCAGCACGCAACTTCATGGTGCAAATCCTACTATTGTCAAAGTATTTGATTGGATACATGCCGGCAATTTTCGGGTGAATGTTTCATTCTTGGTCGATCCGCTTTCTTCTATTTACTTGCTCTTCATCACCGGTGTGGGATTTCTGATACATCTGTATAGCATTGGCTACATGCACCACGATGAGGGCTTCAATCGCTTTATGGCCTATCTCAATTTGTTCGTTTTCTTTATGCTTATTTTGGTGCTTGGCGATAGTTTCGTTACACTCTTTGTGGGTTGGGAAGGTGTTGGTTTGTGCTCCTTCATGCTCATTGGTTTTTGGTACAAAGACATGAAGAATAACGATGCTGCAAAGAAGGCATTCATATTCAATCGCGTTGGCGATTTGGGACTGATACTCGGCATGTGCCTCATTTTTTCTTATACCGGTTCACTCAGTTACGACACACTTTTTATCACAAGTAACGCATACTCCAATATGCCAAGTGAAATTGCAACGGCTGCTGCAATTCTCCTTTTTGTAGGAGCAATGGGCAAGAGCGCACAGATACCCTTGCACACTTGGCTGCCCGATGCAATGGCCGGCCCCACGCCCGTTTCAGCACTTATACATGCAGCTACTATGGTCACTGCGGGCATATACTTGGTGGCCCGATGCAGCGATCTTTTTGCCTCAAGTGAAGTGGCAAGCATGGTGGTAACAATAGCTGGCATGCTCACTGCAATATTGGGGGCCACTATTGCGCTTACACAAAACGACATCAAAAAAGTGCTGGCCTATTCCACCGTTTCGCAGCTTGGTTTGATGTTCGTTGCACTTGGAATGGGCGCGTATAGCACAGCCGTTTTTCATGTCATTACGCACGCCTTTTTCAAAGCACTCTTGTTCCTTGGCAGTGGATCAGTAATACACGGTATGGGTGGCGAACAAGACATACGTAGAATGGGTGGGCTGAAAGGCCACATAAAAATTACGCACCTCACATTCCTCATTGGCACTATAGCTATTAGTGGCATTTTTCCTTTTGCAGGCTTCTTCTCAAAAGACCAAATCATTGCCAATGCATTTGAAAACAACACAGTCATATTTGTACTTATTAGTGCCATTAGTGCATTGACGGCCTTTTACATGTTCCGACTTTATTTCCTCACTTTCCATGGCAAGTTTAGAGGCACACAGGATCAAGAACATCATCTGCATGAGTCGCCAAAAACGATGACAATACCCCTCATTGTTCTTGCTGCCTTATCCATTGTGGGGGGTTTTATTGGACTGCCTCATGCCGTGGGCGAAGCAATGGGAATGCACTGGCACTGGCTCGACCATTTCTTGCAAGACACTGTGGTGATGCCCTCCGCTACAATGCACCTTACCACCGAAGTGATGCTGATGTTGATAGCCACACTTGTTGCTATAGCTTCTATTTTCTACGCTTGGAAAAAATATAAAAAAGAAGGCGAACTAGCCTTGGAAGACAATGCTATAAAAAACAAAACACACCTTTTGCTGGCCGACAAATACAGGTTTGATGAACTCTATGAAAAGATAATTCGCAAACCTTTAGATGGTTTATGCGCATTTTTTGGAAGAAGTATCGAGCCGAAAGTCATAGATGGATTTGTAACCGGAACAGGAAGCACTACCCAAAACATAGCACAAAAAATTAGGTTGATGCAAACCGGTAGAATCAGTTTTTATATACTGATCACAGTGCTTGGATTGACATTGTTGCTTCTGCTGCTGATATGAAATCAAATTTTATGATTCTATCAATCAGATCGTGCTAATTACCTCGAACAAAAAGAATAGATAAAAGAAATATGTTGACAATACTTTTACAGATACTACCCTTACTAGCCGCAGTAGCAGCAGTGCTTTTGGGTCAAAAATTTGCGAAACAAATTGCCCTTGCATCAGGCCTGTTATTATTTGCAGCCACATTGTTCGCTATTTATATCTACCAACAAGGCGACCCCAATCAACTCCTCACTTTCCATCAAAATTGGATGGGGCCATTGGGCCTCCACTACTCCTTTGCGCTGGATGGAATAAGCCTTGTGATGATGCTTCTGTGTTCTATTCTTTTGCCCTTGATAGTTTATGCCACCTATTACAAAACATATAAAAACCCACACATCTTCTATTCCCTTGTGCTGCTTATGGTGGGCAGCATGATTGGCGCATTCACCACCACCGATACACTCTTATTTTATGTCTATTATGAATTTGCATTGATCCCCATTTATTTTCTATGCCTTATATGGGGTAGCGGAGAAAATAAAGCACAGGTCACGCTCAAGTTTTTTCTTTACACCTTATTCGGCAGCTTGTTCATGCTGGTTGCTTTGCTATATGTGCATCAGCACTCCGGGTCGTTTGCATACGCTGCCATGTATGAGGCGGCCAAAGCTCTAAGCACCACCGAGCAAGGATGGCTATTGGCTGCATTCTTTATTGCCTTTGCTGTAAAAATTCCGGTGTTTCCATTTCATACTTGGCAGCCTTCTACCTACGATGCTGCACCATTGGCGGGCACCATGTTGCTTGCAGCCATCATGCTCAAAATGGCTACTTATGGTTTGATAAGACTTGTGCTGCCCATGCTGCCCGATGGAGTAGCAGAATACGGACATTGGTGCATTGGGCTTTGCGCCATCAGCGTGGTTTACGCCTCCTGCATGGCTATAGTGCAGAAAAGGTATAAGCTCCTCATTGCCTATTCTTCCATAGCCCACGTTGGCCTTTTGGCCGCAGGCATTTTAAGTGCTAACGTGCAAGGCGTGCAAGGTGGAGTTCTGGAAATGCTTTCGCACGGCATCATAGCGGTTGGCCTTTTCTTCGTTTACGACATCATAGCATCGCGCATGAAACATGATGACATGCAGCGCATGGGCGGCATACGCGATGTAAATCCACAGTTCGCATTTTTGTTTTTTGCCATAGTGATGGGTTCGGTGGCATTGCCCGCCACAAGTGGTTTTGTAGGTGAGTTTCTTTTGCTGCTTGGCCTCTATCAATACAGCCCCGCCCTCACTGTGGTGGCGGGTTTGACGGTGGTGCTTGGGGCGGTGTATATG
>JAYSWI010000213.1:0-6089 GCA_043718125.1 Flavobacteriales bacterium | reverse complement strand
CATCGGGCATCGTCTGTTCTATTGTATAGGTGTATTTGCCATGCGTCCTGTAATTTTTTTTCTCATCCAAAAGGAATTCTATGTCAATAATGTCATAACCCTTTTCACCAATAAATTCTCCATTTTTATCTCTAACAACGAGGTCAATGTCGCGCATGGATTTGGTGCCATCAGGCGCGATTTCGGTCATGCGCATCAACACTTTGTCATAGTAAAATCCAGTTGCATATCTGAATGTAACCGAGAATTCAAGTGGCTCTGAATTGTCAGTAATATCGATAGTAAATGTCCGGCTATCGGATTTCAACCAAGTATAATCTGCCGACAATTCTTGATGTTCTTCAAACAATACTTTGCCCTTGTTGCCACAAGAACTCAGCATCATAATGAGAATTGAAAACAAAAAAAGGACAGGTATTTTTTTCATAATGAGAAGTTGAAGAATGGTGTAAAAATATTGAGTTGAATGTGTGATGATAAAATAATTCGATAGGTTCGAAAAGCTTACCAGAGCAATTGACTTTGTGCATGGTAGAAATTATTTGATAAATTTTCTATTGTTAAGGCCGAATTGGGTTGGAAATTTTAAGGGCAAGCGATTCGCAGATTGGATTGTTTTGAAAGAATAAACTGTTTATGACACATCGGTTGAGAATAATTTGTGACGCACAAAAAAAGAAAATCATCAGCTTTCGAACAATCCAAATTCCACTTCATCAATTGCTTGTAATTTTTCCAATACATCTTTTGTTACACTTAGTTTGTTGAACATGTTTGAAGGCATTTTGATGAAACCATCATCACTCATCACATGCAGCCGCACTTTTGTTTTCCCAGCTTGATTGTCAAACGAAGCGGCAATTTTCTCCACTAATTTATCATTTAGAGCATCTAGCGAAACAATCAAATCGAGATAGCGTCCCATTTTGTCGCGCAGTTCGAAAAGTGGTTCTAATCGCACGATGCGAAACTCAAAACCATTGGCTTCACCATTCCATTTTCGTTGTTGGATTTTGCCTACCACAAAAAGTTTGGCTCCGGCAAAAAGCAAGTGTTTGTACTTCAAATAATCCTCGCCAAAAAGTATGAAGTCATGCTGCGATTCGTAGTCTTCAAGTTTAAATGTTCCGAATGGCTTGTTGCTGGAGCGAGCTACTTTTTCCATACATTCGGTTACCGTTCCTGCTAGTTTTAGATCACGCCCTTGTTGTTGCTCCATGTTTTGCAAAAGTGGAATTCCACCCGGGCTACAAAACGATTTAATTTCAAGTGCATAATCATCCAATGGATGTCCACTGATGAAGATACCAACCACTTCTTTTTCTTTCGAAAGTTGGGTCATAGTATCCCAAGGTTCTACCACTGGTGGCTGCGGTTCTACTATGTTCATGGCTTCTTCTTCGCCAAACATGCTCACCTGGTTAGTGTTGTTGTTATCGCGAATATTTGAAGCAAATTTCACAAGCGTTTCTGTAAAAGAATCATGTTTTCCATCCGCAGAAAAGTAGGCTCTTCTATTGATTCCAAAAGCATCAAAGGCACCGGCTAGAACCAAACTTTCGATTGTTTTTTTGCTTGTGGCTTTTGCGTCCACTCGTTGCAAATAATCAAAAACGTTTTTGAATCGTCCGTGCTTTTGTTCTTCCACTATACTTTCCACTGCACTGTCACCAACTCCTTTCACTGCTGCCAATCCAAACCGGATTTCACCTTTCGAATTCACTGCAAAAAGAGATTTTGATTCGTTGACATCCGGCCCAAGAACGGGCAAATTTTGTTTCTTACATTCTTGCATAAAGTAGCCCACTTTTTTTATGTCACTCATGTTGTTGCTCAACACAGCGGCCATGTATTCTGCCGGATAGTTTGCTTTTAGATATGCCGTTTGATATCCAATCCAAGCATAGCAAGTGGAGTGCGATTTGTTGAAGGCATAGCTTGCAAAAGCCTCCCAATCGGTCCATATTTTTTCTAGCTTGTCTGCTGCATGTCCGTTGGTAGTTGCGCCATCCATGAACTTGCCTTTCATTTTGTCCAACACGTCCTTCTGCTTTTTCCCCATCGCTTTTCGAAGCACGTCAGCTTCGCCTTTGGTAAAATTTGCGAGCTTCTGAGACAGCAGCATCACCTGTTCTTGATATACTGTTATGCCATACGTTTCTTTCAAATATTCTTCCATTTCAGGCAAGTCATAAGTGATTTCTTCAAGTCCATTTTTACGCTTGACGAATTTTGGAATGTACTCCAGCGGCCCAGGTCTGTAGAGTGCATTCATGGCTATCAAATCATCAAAAACAGTTGGTTTTAATTCTTTCAGATACTTCTGCATCCCATCACTTTCATATTGGAAAATGCCCACTGTATTGCCACGTTGAAAGAGGGCGTAAGTTTTTTCATCATCCAGTGGAATAGCGTCAATGTCTATTGCAATGTCATGCCGTTGTTTGATGTTGCGAACCGCATCTTTCAACAATGTTAAAGTTGAAAGACCCAAGAAATCCATCTTCAAAAGGCCCGCACTTTCTACCACGCTATTGTCGAATTGTGTACACCACATGTCGCTATCTTTTGCAAGCGAAACAGGTACATAATTCGTAATTACATCTGGCGTGATGATGACACCACAGGCGTGTGTACCTGTGTTGCGAACGCTGCCTTCGAGTATGCTGGCCATTTTGAGCACCTTGGCCGCGAGCGATTCTTCTTTGATAATTGCGCGCAATTGTTTTACGTTTTGCAAGTCCTCACCATTGAGTTCGGAACTCAACTTTTTGTCCTCCCAGTTCAGCATATCTCGAAGGTCTTGCACATCGGGCATTAGCTTGGCTATGCGGTCTGTCTCCGGCAAGGGCAATTCCAAAACGCGACCTGCATCGCGAATGGCACTTTTGCCACCCATTGTGCCATAAGTGATTATTTGCGCCACCATGTTAGCACCATATTTCTGCTTCACATATTGTATCACTTTATCGCGGCCTTCATCATCGAAGTCGATGTCGATATCGGGGAGCGACACACGTTCAGGATTCAAAAAACGCTCGAAGAGTAGATTGTATTTGAGCGGGTCGATATTGGTAATTCGCAAACAATATGCAACCACACTGCCCGCTGCTGAACCACGCCCAGGGCCAACACTTACGTCATGCGCTCGTGCGTAATTGCAAAAGTCTTGCACTATTAGGAAATAGCCAGGATAGCCAGAATTAGCGATGGTCAACAATTCAAAATCAATGCGATCACAAATTTCATCAGTCATGATTTCATACCGTTTTTCTGCACCCAGATATGTGATGTGTTTCAGGTAATTGTTCTCGCCACGTTTGCCTTCATCTGCTTTGTCTTCTTCATCTAAAAACTCGTGAGGGATTTCAAATTTTGGCAGCAGCACTTCGCGCGATAATTTGTAACTCTCGCATTTGGCAGCAACTTCAAGTGTGTTGGAAATGGCCAATGGCAAGTCGTTGAAAAGCTCGGACATTTCTGCGGCACTCTTCAAGTAATATTCATCGTTGGGCAAACCAAAACGAAACTCCCTACCGCGTTTGCCAATGTATTTTTTTGGTTTAGAAACATATTCGCCTTCGCGCACACACACTAGCGCATCTTGGGCTTCACTGTCGGTTTGCACGGTGAAATAGGAAGAATTTGTGGCCACATATTTCACATTATGTTTTTCACAGAATTGCAAAATTATTTTGTTCACATAAGTTTCTTCCTCCAACCCATGCCGGTTGAGTTCTGCATAAAAATCCTCATCGAAGTTTTCTTTCCACCACGCAAATGCCTCTTTTGCTTTTTCTTCTCCTTCATTCAGAATTTTATAGGCCACTTCACCAAAAACTCCTCCACTCAACACCATCAAGTCTGTTTTGTATTTCAATAAGATTTCTTTATCGATCCTTGGCACATAATAAAAACCCTCGGTGTGGGCTATGCTAGAAAGTTTTGCAAGGTTGTGATAGCCATTTTTATTCTTTGCTAGTAGTGGAATTTGATAGCCGTTGTCCTGATTTTTTTTGTCGTGCAGATCACGACAAATGTTCATTTCACAACCAACTATTGGTTTTGTTTCTTGCTTCAAAGCGGCACTTACAAATTGAAATGCACCCATCATATTGCCATGGTCGGTGATGGCAATGGCAGGCATTTTCCACTCCTTCGTTTTTTTGAGAAGCCCCGCTATGTCGCTTGTAGATTGAAGCACGGAGTATTGCGAATGAACATGAAGGTGCACGAACTCCAAATTCGCGGCATTGGAATCCACATTTATTTCAGCATTTTCTTCGTCATCCATCATTTCAGAATTTGCCTCAATTGTTACCGGTGCTTTGAAATTTGAAAGCTCCAAATTCGGAGCTTCGTATGCAATAGCATCAGCTTGAATATTAGGAACACGAATGATGTTTCGTTTGATAAGTTCGAAGAAGGCTTTGCCCGTGGCGCTCACATCATAAGCCGCATCGTGAGCATCAGCAAAGCGATCCTCAAAAAGTTTTTGGTATAGCTCACTAAGTGTTGGCCATTTGTATTTGCCACCTCGTCCGCCTGGAAGTGCACAATATTCGGTACTCAAATCTTTAGTGTCAAGCGATTTTTTTTCCGCTAAATAATTCACCATTCCGCAGCGCAAAAGTTCGCAACCCATCACATTCAGATCGAACTCGATGTTATGCCCTGCTATATATTCACATTGATTTACTTGTTCCAAAAAAGCGAAAACAACCTCTTGCAACGGCTGGCCTTCGAGCATGGCCCTGTTGGTTGAAATACCATGTACCTTTTCTGCATTAAATGGTATAGAAAAACCATCGGGTTTTATGATGAAATTTTTTGCACAGATAAGCGCGCCCCTTTCATCATGCAGTTGCCAAGCTATTTGAACTGCGCGAGGCCAATTATCATGGTCAGTTAATGGCGCATTGTAATTGCGAGGGAGGCCTGTGGTTTCTGTATCGAATATGAGGAACATGTTTGGATGTGTATTTGAGATTTAAGCCTCTAAATTTTTTTCAGAAAAAATGGGAAATAATTCTCGAATCATTTTTGGTTGACATTCATGTTATTACTTTTCTTAAAAAAAGATAACTAAGTGTCTATTCAATGCCATTACTTAATATTTCTGAACTCACTTTTTCTTTCTAAGGCAGGCGCAAATTAGAATTGTAAGCCATGCCATTTTGTATATGTTGAAAAGTAAAAGCCTTGATTTTGGCCAACCAATGAATTGGGAAGTCATAACTATATACCCTTGCAACAAATACTATCAGTTATGCCACTCAAACACTTTCACTTACGCCTTTCCAAGGAGCACCTTGCTGATGATGAAGAACGTGTCAATGAATTTATGAATACCGTGAAGGTTATCAATACAGCAGCCCAAATAGTGACGGTTGGTACCACTAGCTTTTGGAGCATCATTGTCTTTTATGATGAAAAAGAAAGTGTCACAGGCAAGGATAACAATGAAGCAAAAGAAACAATTGCATTGACCGATGCGGAACAAACCCGATATGATGCGCTCAAAAATTGGAGACGAGCAAAGGCCATTGAAACATCACTGCCCGATTATATAATAGCGCACAACCGCGAGCTGATGGACATTGCAAGATTGGACATCACGTTGAAGGAAGACCTGCTCCAAGCGAAGGGATTTAGTGAGAAAAAATTGCAGAAATACGGAAAGGACATTATTGATATTTTGACTGAATCCAGCAGACAATAGATAGATGTTTTCAGTATTGAAAAGGATCACTTGATTTTTTCATTACGAAAAGTTTTTAGAATTATTAATGAATAGGCTTATTGAAAAAATGGATATGTTTCGTTCAGTGTTTCATGTTCGTTGGTGCACAACTAGTGCGGATATCGTTCAAAAGTAAAGCTGGATTCTACAATAGCATATAGTTTTGGTCCACATCTTTTCTGAATCAGAAATGATATAATTGGTTCAAAACCTGAACTCGATAAACAAAAGCAAGCTGCTCGGTTTCTTTTCACCACTTCGTAAAACTAGATTACCCAAACCGCAAAATGAAAAAAATACAGAAATTTTTATATGAATAAGCCAACGTTGTTTGGTCGCTGTCTAA
>JAYSWI010000212.1:0-2126 GCA_043718125.1 Flavobacteriales bacterium | reverse complement strand
CATAAGAAAACACACCTGTAATTATTGGGTTCACTTTTGGCGCAGTGCATGTTGTTTTGTAGCTGCATTCAAACTCGTTTGCGTTGGGTGTTTGAAACCAAACAAACTTTATGGTGTTCCCTTGAATTGTTACGGTTGCTCCAGCTTCGTTGATGACTTCCGCTGAGCAATCGCTTGGAATTGTTTCCAGAATTCTGCCAAACAAATTTTTGATGCTATTGTTTCTAACCACAAGTTTAATGTCGTATTCTGTATCTGTTATTTTCGTTATCGTTCGTTCACAAATCATATCGGTAACCATTGCCTCTATCTTCACTCCTGGCATTGTAGTGGCCACTTGCTGCGGTGTTGGCCCTATGTTCTTCTGCACATTCACGGTTTTGGTTGGTATCGTTAGGTCTTCTCTTTTGTTTTCTTTTACATAAGAAAATGTACCCGATATATCGTAGTTGCCTTCAAGATTTTCTGCACTTTCGATGTAGTAGGTAATGGTGAAGTTTTCTTCCGTAGGCAAAGTCATCCAAACGAACTTGGCCTTCTGCCCACTGAAGGTGAAGGACGCGCCTTTGATGTCGCTTGGAGTGGCGGTGAAACCAAAAGGCAGAGACAGTTCTAGTTTAGAAAAACCCTGCACTTGGCCTTTAGTCACTACTAGTTCTACTTCGGTTTTCGACCCCGGTGCTAATGTCACTGGTGTGTTGTTCGCTATCTGTATCTCCACATCGCTAAAAATGGAGAGAAAAAACAGTCCGATACAATTGATTAGAAAGGCTGAGGCTTTTATCATGCTTTTGTGAGCTAAAGGCAATTGGTTGTTTTGCCTGCTTCCAAAAGTGAAGTTTTATGATGTGGATGGCGAAGCAATTGTTCTTCAATTGCCAACAGCAATGTGTGAAAAGCAAAAAGGTGATGACAATAAATTGCTTTTGCTAAAAATATTTATGTAGTTCACAAGCTAAACTTGTATAGAAATTTCCAGTTGATATAGATAACTTGTTTTAAAATTTTGGTTCTCTATTTAAATAGACAGCGGTGCAATATTTTGAAATATTGAAGCTGCTATTTCAAATAATTTTTAGGATTGCGAATGGCTATTTCATTGAATTCCCGCTGATCTAAACCAGCGCATAAATCGGCCAGCATATTCTTATCGCTTTTGTGGTTTCGCACTACATAAAAGTCGGTGCCAAACAATACCTTGCTCCTAAGTTTTGGATTCGTTAAAGTTTGTTTGAGTAATGGCAACAATTTATTGTCGTGCAGGTTGTAGCTGATGTCGGCATATATATTTTCATACTGCAACATCATGCTGCATATAATGGCGTACCAATCTGTATCGCGCCATAGTTCTTCTATTTTTAAATGCGAATAATCGCCTTCTGCATTACGCATAAAGTCAATTCCGAAAGTGGGATATTTTATCAGCAGTTGACTGTACTTGTCTCTGTCCGCTTCCAAGTATTTGGCCCACTCATCTTCTCCACCAAAATGTGCAAAACAGATTTTGAGATTACTAAGATTATGTTTCAACTTCTGGTTGTCCGTTGTATAGCCAAAGAGGTTTTTTAGCTCTGTGCTCCCGCATTGTGCAATCACTTTTCGCAATAGTTCTTCATTGAGCAAGCACAGATAGTTCATCGGGTGAGTGAAGTTGCATGTGAAGTCCACAGGTTTTATTTCAGTCATCAGAATGCCTTTGTCTGGCTTGTTCCATTGTTTGAATATTGGGTGGCAGTCCCAGTCCGCTTTTTTGCGCCCACGATAAAAGATAATGCCCTTGCTGCAATGTGTCATTATAGGAATATTGTTTTGCGCAGCGTAGAGCCAAAGAGGCAATAGGCTTACATCAAAAGGATAGTACCCAAGCGCAGGATAAATTTTGATTCCGCTGAATTTGTTTTCTCCCTCGAGGTAGGTTTTGAAGAAACTGTCTTCCAATATAACACGGTCATTTTCTAGTCTGTATCTGAAGTGGTCCGGCTCAGAAGCGATACGCTCCGGGTGTGCAAAGAGGAACGGAAACAGTGTGTCTTTTTTACTTTTTTTTAGAACCGCAAGTTCTTCAATTTGATTTCGGTATGGCTTTGATACAGGGCCTGCAGCCATGTATTCCATATCCATAGGCA
>JAYSWI010000211.1:0-2128 GCA_043718125.1 Flavobacteriales bacterium | reverse complement strand
TGTTACAAACTTAACAGGAGATATTTTGGAAAAGGACTCTTTGAGCGCGTCACCATTGCAATGGCAACAAATCACTTGTAAACTCCGAAAGAATCAGTTTATTCATAATTGAAAAGAGAAACACTCAAGTTTTTGATAACCGATTGTTTGCCTTCTGGATTGTATATGTAAAAGGTAAAGCGGTCTGTTGCTTTGCGCAGTTCCACCAAGCGCAGATGAAAGTGCATGGTGCGCCATTGGTTTATTTCGTCTTGCGGAATGTCGTTGATACGCACCGTCATGTAGTCATAAGCCATACCGTTTTCATCTTCCATAGCGAACACAAGTACGGCATTTTTGCAGGCGTCTTTTTCCAATTCCATTCTGTCCAATTGCACTTGGATATACGTGGGTTGGGCAACAGGCATCACGGGCGAACTCAGCTGCAGTTTGCCTCCAAATAATTGCGCTGCATCTAATTTGAATGAAGTATTTATTGTTGCCTTTGTCGTTTCTAATTTGAACCCTTCAGTTTCATTGAGATTAGAATGAAAGAAGGGAACTTCATGCAACTTGGACAATGGTATTTCATGTGCTCCACCCAAACAATTTGAAAAGCGATCTTCGGTCTTTAAAAACACATAAGCATAATATTCTTTAGTCATCCATTCGGGGTGGATGATGCCGTGACTGAACTGGTAGGTCTGCACAATATTTAAAGCAATGAAAGGAATACATGACAGTGCGAACATGCGCATGTGCCAAGGTTTTGATAAACGCAATAGCGCGATGGGTAAAAAGAGTATGCTATAGAATTCTGTGAACGCTCGCCCACTATATCCGCCTCCGTAATTCCAACACCACCACGATGAAATAATGAAGCTGATGACAACAAAAAAACTGAGCGTGACGGTTGATTGATATGACTTCTTGAAGGCTTGAATGACGAGGAAAATAATTATTGCAAAAAGCACAGGTGTATACATAAACAAACCATGATTGAAACTAAAAAGCGCATTCCATATTTGTGGCTGTGCGAAATGAAAACCTTCACCTTTGTAGGACCACACCAACCAGTCGCCTGTTTGCAAATAGCTGAGCAGAAATTGAATGCCAACAACAGCACAAAAAAGAAGGAAGGCCACAGCTACTTTCTTGTAAGCGACTACCAACTCCAACAGCCAATTGAGGAACGTGCGCCATGAAGGAAACAAAAGCGGCAGCGCGCCCAGCACCATCAAATTGACAGGGCGAACCAGATAAATTAAGCCAAGTAGAATTGCAGATAAGAACAAATAACGCTTACTTTTTGTAGCCGTGAAGCGCAACATACACCACAAGAAAACCGCTATCAAAAAGAACGAATAGACATGCGACATGGACGGATGCAATAGGGCATAAAAACCTAAATTGGTGCCAAGCAGCATGACCCAAGATGTCATGACAACCGTGATGTATGATGCGCCTTTAAGCAACGCAATTTTCTCGAAGAAGTAGAGCCCCAAAAGCAAATAGAACAATGCGGCTATGGATACCATTCGCTGAAAGGAGCCTTCGTAACCCGTGCTACTGTAGCCCAACACGCTGCGTGCTCCATACACGGATAGAAAAAAAGGACTCAGCATAAGCGACACTCCTGCACCGGTTTTTAGCACCTGCCCTGTTGCATGTGGTTGCAAAAAGCGCGGATGAAAGCGGCCTTCTAATCCCTTGTTTTCTTCTTTAGAAAAAAAAGAAAAACTGAGGTCGTGATAGATGAACATTGCAGGCAGCCAAGCATAATAACCCGTGCCATCACTTCTTATAGTATTGTCTAGGCTTTTGTAGGGCGCATCATGCCAACTGTAATTATAGATGATAACAAACCCGATGGCAGCAATCAATATGCGATGAAGGGCTTTTTTCATTTAATGTGAAAAGCGATATTTCAGCAGACAGTAGATGGCGCGCACGCCATCTTTCCATCCTATTTTTTTTCCTTCTTGGCGTGTTCTAGGAATGTAATGAATGGGTATTTCTCCAAAAGCAATTCCTTTTTGCTTGAGCAGCTTCATGGTTATCTCCGGCTCAAATCCAAAGCGGTTTTCAACCAAGTTTATTTCACTAATCAAACTTGTTCGCATCAGCTTGTAGCAGGTCTCCATGTCGG
>JAYSWI010000022.1:0-2916 GCA_043718125.1 Flavobacteriales bacterium | reverse complement strand
AGGGACCTTCCAATTCATGACTTTTTTCTTCTGCTTCTGGTGCAAGGTGATTCAAAAATTTCGCAGATTCCGATAATTGTTGGAGCAACTTCATTTTTTTCAGAAGAAGTGCAGGAACCATATATTTCTGTAACACATCGTTTTTGTGCTCAAATAATTTTTGATCAATTGCATCCATTGTTTCTTCTTCAGTAGAAGATTCAAGAAGACCAAAAATTTGAAGCGCACTCGTTCTATTCATGCGGTCGAAAATAAATTAAGCACCAAGCTAATTTTTTTCAGTTGACTATTGAATTTTGAACAGTGCTTTGGATTGTTAATTGAAATCCACATTGTTTTGAAAAATTATATTTGTACTCATTCAAAACACAAAAGAAAGCAATGAATTTGTTCTCAATAATTCTTCTCACTTCACTTGCCATTCATGGCTGTGCGGGTGCTGATGGCACAGTTTCGAACCATGTGCCAAGTGCCGACACAGCCATGGTAGCGCATATTGCCAACGGGGTATCCGAATTAAATTCCGGAATGAAAAAAGGAGATATTGAATTAAAAGGACAATTGACAAATCCGAAAATGGGCAAACTCTTTTTGTGGGAAACGCATGGTAAAACCACAAATAAAATAGACAGTACCAACCTGAACACAGGTGCTTTTTCGTTTGCAAAGAAAGAATATGAGCAAGGTGTTTATATGGTTGGCGTCAATGAAAACAATATGTGCCCCATCATTTTAAATCCATCTGAAGCAATGTGTGAGATCGGTTTTAAAGGGGCTTTGCTGGAACAAACATTGTATGCCATCAACTCAAAAGAAAATGAAGGTTGGGCGAAATACATAGCGCAAGAGCCAACTCTGCTAAAGGCCATAAAAGACGCACGGGTAGCAGCCCACAAAGCCACCACCATGAAAGTGCAAATGGAAGAACAGACAAAATTGAAAGAAGCAGAATTGCTCACGTTGCAATCCAATTTGATAAAGGAATACCCAAATACACATCTTTCAAAATTGCTAACTTGGAAACAAGAACCATCAAAAACCGAAATAGATAAGTATTGGAACAACATTGATTTTTCGGATGAGAGCCTTGTCCGATGCAAAGTACTTACTGATCGGATCGAGAGTTTTATGCGCACCTTTAGTAAAGGCACCGAAAGCGGTTTTATTAATTGCATAGCGACAGTGGCAGAAAAAGCCAAGGCAAATGATCGCGTTTTGGAATTTGCATTGAATCAAATGTTGGTAGGTTTTTATGAAAGCGGAATGGACAATATTTGCACGTTCATAATAGACAATTACGTCAACGGAGAAGCCTGTGGTGATGCCGATTTGAGCAATGTGATAAAAAGCACGGCAGAAGGCATTTCCAATTTGGGAGTTGGAAAAACACCACCAAATTTTACGTTGAATAGCAACACAAATACAGTGGTGGATTTATACAAAACCGCCACAACCAATAGCTATACATTGGTGATGTTTTGGAGCAGTTGGTGCGAACACTGCATTGGCGAAGCACCAGAGGTGGTGAAGTGTTACAGCCAATGGAAAACCAAAGGATTTGAAACAGTAGGCGTGTCCATTGATAGCAACAAAGCATCATGGGAGGCGGCTATAAAAGCTCGTGGTTTTACCTTTCCAAATGTGTGTGGAATGAAAGAGTATCAGTCGCCTGTGGCTAAAGAATATCGGGTTACTAAAACACCTACTTTTTTCTTGTTGGACAAGGACAAAAAAATCGTTCTAAAACCAAAAGGAATTCGTGAGGTGCAAACTTTTCTTGCAACGCATTTGAAATAATCCGACACAGTTGATCGAACAATTGCACTTTATGTTGACTTGTGCCTTTCTTTCTAATCAGAGATAAATTGGATTTCGCTGTTGCCAATTTCAAAATATTATTTAGCACCAAATATGACTATCAATGAAACCACAATACATGGCCATAGAGGGTGTCGTGGGTGGTGGCCAGAAAACACTATTAAGTCTTTCCAAGAGGCTTTGTGCTTTGGTGCAACAGCAATAGAATTGGACATTGTGCTCACAAAAAATGGAGATGTGCTTGTATCCCACGACCCATATATGCACCATACAATTTGCTCCAAACCAGATTTTTCTACAATCAGCGAAGTAGAAGAATTATCGTTGAACATTTTTGAAATGACTACCGAAGAGGCACAACAATATTGCGTTGGAATAGTGCCTCATTCAAAATTTCCTGAACAACATTTGTATCGCACAAGCAAGCCACTTTTGAAGGATGCAATTACACAAACGATCTTATTTGCCCATTCAAATTTGAAATTGAAAAAACCTACTTTGTGGAATATTGAAATAAAATCGAAGCAAGAATGGGACAATATTTTTCATCCAGAACCAGCCCAATATGTTGAATCATTCCTAAAACACTTCAATGCGGTGCCGATAAAAGATTGTAGCGTGATACAGAGTTTTGATGCCCGTATTTTGGAAGAATTGCACAACCAAGATCCATCGCTCAGGCTTGTTTATTTATCCGATTCCAAGGCAATGAGTGTTATCGAAAAATTATCAGAATTAAGTTTTGTGCCATTCGGATTCAGTCCAAATTATCTATTGCTGAATGATGATACGATACACACTTGTACTGACAGAAATATTGAACTGATGGTGTGGACAGTAAATGAAGTAGAGGATTTGAAGAGAATGCTGGATATAGGAATTAGACACATCATCACCGATTATCCCGATAGAATAATTGAACTTAAGAGAATAAGAAAATAGGGCTACCAACTTAAGTCGCAGAATTTGAATTTACCATTTCATATCGACTAGCTCTATCTTAAGGTAGGCTTGAGGCGAGCCGCGATGAACCACGAAGTGGTTGAACTAAAATAACCGTGGGTGCATCACCCACGGTAAAAAGCACCACCAAGTACC
>JAYSWI010000210.1:0-6169 GCA_043718125.1 Flavobacteriales bacterium | reverse complement strand
TGTCAAATCATAATAAACTAACGGATTTTCGATTTTTCAGTAGGCCCTAAGTATTTTCTAATGGCCCCTATCACGCCAAAAGCCGTCCCCGTTGGGACAGCTTTGGCTGTTCATGATTGATTGGCTAAAATCTGTAAACTTCTTAGTTTACAAAAAGCCTTTCCGTGACCACTTCGCCACTGAACTCCACTCTAACCATATAAGTACCTGCAGAAAGCCTATGGTTGAGTGGAATTGCCTTAACAGACCTTTCTGCATTCCATCGTTTTTCGTAAATATTTTTTCCTAGTTGATCGATAATATTGATGATGATATATCCACTTTCCACATTAGTGAGATGCAGATAAATGTCCTGCCCGTTGTTTGGATTGGGATAAATCTCCAATCCAATTGTTGCTTTTAAATCCACCAAGTCCGTTTCTATCGATATTGTTTTCGCAGCGTCATTTGTGGCTATAGTTTCAATCAAATCATCGAATGTGGAAATGGGCACACTCACATAAATAACTTGATAAGTCCCATAGCTGCCCGGCCCATAATTGAAGTTTGGCTTCCACCTGGTTTTGTAATAATGGCCGGAAGTAATGTTTGCCACTGTGCTCAATGCAATATTGGATGTGGCTGCGATGGTATTGGCAGTAAAGGGCAATCCTATTGCAGTTAATCCACCGCAATCCGTTACACGTTGAAATTCTATTGAATGATTTAACGCACCACAAACGAATGGTTTGCCTTGCAGAATAGTTCCTTTGCTAAGTGATGCCGGATAGCTACAACGCTGTTGCAGTTTCACCTGCAAATTGGCGTGTGGTGCAATGGTTATTGAATTGGGTGCATTGGCATAGATGACCAATACCTCTGGTGTGCCGGCACCATCTGCTAGAGCCACGTTGGCATCCACAGTCACATCATAAATACCACCATGCTGCAGCGCCAATGATGCAAGACTGAGTGCAACATGGCTTTGTGTGGTAGCACTTGTGGGCAAGCCTGGTGTTGGCGACACGGGTGTAAAGTTGAAAGTGTAACTAGTTGCACCAATCCATTTTGCCTTCAGGTTGGTACACATATCATAAGTGCCTGACCCATCGCTGCAATTGCTTGCAACAATTAGTTTGGCGCAAAAAAGAAATGGAGCATCGGCAGTTGATGGTGCAGTTTTTCTGATGCATAATTTGTAATTATTGCCGACTGTAAGCGCACCATAATTCAATATTTCATTGATTCCATTTCCTGTTACATTTTCTGTGTTCAATAAAGTGCCGGCACTGGTGTACAATTCCAAAACGACATCAAAACCCGTGGGTGTGGCGCGCATGCTGCATCCGTTGCTTACTGCCGTAAATTGATACCAGATATCGTTGGCCACATCGCCACTCTCGCTGGAGGTAGCGGCATGGGCAAGATTGCCTGAATAGACGCTGCATGATGGATAGGCATTGCCCGACAATATCAAATTAGCAGCTTCGCTAAAACTATCGTTTTGTGGTGCCAAGCAATTTTTTATGCGCTTTGAAATTGCGGTACTAGATCCTCCAATATTCACAGCTTGTACATACAGGTATTTCTCGCTCAATGGTTGCCAGTCGGTAACTTCAATGACCACCGACAAGGTGCCCTGACCAGATAGAATACTAATGCCTGGGGAGCAAGTCCAATTGTAAGAAGTGGCAGTTGGCACCGCCAAAATGGAGTAAGTATGATCTGCATTTATACACACTGAACCCGCTCCGGAAATACCGCTTGGAGAAACAGGAGGGACAATACAAGCATCGGTGAGATAGACACATGTGGGCAAACTTGATCCATAAATATTATTAGAAGTTACACATAAAAACTTGGAGGGATTGAGCCAGTAACTGTTGTTGACACTTGCAGTAATATTTGTACTTCCTTGCCCCGAGAGTATGATGCCGCCTGATGCAATACTCCATGTATAAGAAGTGGCACCTGGTATTGGAACGATGGAGAAATTCAAAATAACATTTGCACATACCGCAGTAGTTCCAATAATTGCTAAAGGCGCTGGTGGCGGAATTTCATCTACCAAACTGTTGCAATTATCATCCACTCCATTCCATATTTCTGTTGCATTGGGGTGAATGGAAGCATTGGTATCATCGCAATCGAGGCTATTGGTGACGTAGCCATTTGGAAAAAAGCATGATGCAATTGGGTTGTTCAAATCGCCATAGCCATCAGCGTCCAAATCGCGATAATAAATTTGAGGATAAAAGCACGAACCATCATCAATGGTTGCAAAAGGATTATAGTTGCAGGCCACAAGATCGGTGCATCCAAATTCAACTTCGGCACAAGTGGATGGAGCATTGACGGCCCAGTTGTATTTCACTGCAGTAGTTCCTTTTACTATATAACATACGGGTGTTGGATTGCCCACTACCGCAGCATTCGCAAGTGTGATTCCATTTTTTCTTATCCACACATTGAGGTTGTCGATGGTATTGTCGGAGGTGTCGTTGAGGCGTATGATGAGGCAAGGTTCTGTGGTACAAATTTTACCTTGAGTAAGGGTGGTGGCAATGGGGCCAAGAGGTGCCAGTGCAATGCTGAGAAAAGTGCCTGTGACTGTTGCGTCTAAAGGTGATAAGGCAGTGAGATCAACGGTGATGTAATCATCGTAACAGCAGCTTCCATCATTGATGGTGGCCAACGGATCGAAGTTGTTGGCCATAGGATCGGTGCAACCAGGATAGGCGATGGCTTGGTTGTAAATCAACCCAAAAAATAAAAGCAGAAGACTCCACAATAAGATGCGACCCAATGTATAGATACGTTTCATATCATAAAATTTTTGGTAATAGAAAAAACGTTAAGGCATTTGTCAACTTCAAACTGAATTGAACTTTTTTGACACCCCAAAGATGCAATTTTCCTTATATGGAAATCAATAATGCAAAAGCATGATTTTCTGTTGAAAGCAAAAAAAAATGTATGATATTTTTTGCTCATTTAGAAAATCCTCTTCCTGTTTTGTTCAGTGCCTCAATCTTGCTTTGCACGTGCAGTTTATCGTAAATGTTATACACGTGTTTTCGTATTGTATTTATTGAAACAAAAAGTTTGTCAGCGATTTCTTTGTTGCGCAATCCTTTCGCCAACAGATCGAGTATTTCATTTTCGCGCGATGTGACTTGAAGGGCTTCCGATGACAAAGCGGATGGTGCAGGCTGTCGGAATGATGCAACCACTTTTCGCGCTATCATGCTACTCATTGGGCTTCCTCCATTGTGCAGTTCTCTTATGGAATCGAGCAAATGATCACCGGCAGCACGCTTGAGTATATAGCCACTGGCTCCGGCAGCCAATGCGCTAAATACCTTTTCATCTTCTTCGTAACTGGTGCACATCATAATGTTCAGTTGTGGATATTTCTGCTTGATGATTTGTGTACATTCAATACCACTGATGCCCGGCAGGTTGATGTCCATAATGACCACATCGGGCACATTGAGTTCAAAGGCCTCCATGGCCTCTTCTGCATTACTATATGCGCTGCACCGAAATCCATCGGCATTGTTGATGATAAAAGCCAAGCCTTGCCTAATGTCAGTATGATCTTCTACAAGCCCTACCGCAATGTTCTCTGTTGCTATTGATTGTTCTTCTATCATGATGCAATATTAGAATCGTATTGTATTTGAAATAATGATGCAAAAGCATTATTTGGATAAGTTTACTTTTAGTTCAAGCCTTGCACCTTCTCCTGCTTTTGAAAATATTTCAACGCTGCCACCGGCATCATTGGCACGTTGTCGCATGTTCCTTAATCCATTGCCTACTCGCGCTAATTCAGCTTCTGTAAATCCCTTGCCATCGTCAATTATTTCGATGTTCAAAATAGGGTCGTTCCAAGTAAGGCGCATGTCCGCTCGGGTAGCTTGCGCATGCTTGTGAATGTTGTGAAAACATTCTTTAACGATCAAGAAAATATTTCTTCTGCGTTGGGCTTGCACATCGAAATTGGGAAGCACCGGTGGCACTTGCACACTACCATCGATATCATGCAGTTCTAAAAAATCATTTGCAAATCGTTGCATATATGCCACAAGGTTTTCCAGTTTGTCATTGGCCGGATTGAGTGCCCATATTATCTCATTCATTTTGCCCACAGTGTTTGTTGCTGCGCGATCAATGTCATTTATTGGAGCTGCGCCCTCGCCTGATAGTTTCAGTTTTGTGGTGGCTACTTTGGAAAGAATAACGATATTGGAAAGCTCACTGCCCAAGTCATCGTGCATATCCAATGCTATTCTATTTCTTTCGCTCAGCACTGCTTGCTCGCGTTGCATCACAACCAATTTTTTCTCGTACTTTCTGTTGGCATAAAATCTATAAACCAAGAGCAACATGGATGAAAGCGCCATGAACATCAACACCCGAAACCAAGCGGTGGCGTAGTAAGGTGGGTTGATGAAAAATGAAAGCGCTATTGGCTCTGACCATTGGGAGTTGAACTTTCGCGCTCTTACCATGAGCGAGTATTCGCCTGCGGGCAAGGCCAGAAATTCCAATACACTTCCTGCTGTTTTTAGCCAATCATTTTCTTTTCCATTTAGTTTGTACTCGTATTCCAGCTCGCCTGGTCTATCAAAAGTGACGGCATTAAATGCAACTCGAATTAGTTCTTTTGAATAATTTATTTTAGTGATGTTGTTTATATCTTGATTGGTTTTTCCAATAGCAAACGAAAGCCAATGAATGGGTGGTGGAAGTGCGGCTGCATGTTCGGCATTTTTATCTAACATCACTACGCCTTCGGTGGTGGCCAAATAGAATTTGTTGTCAGTCACTACCACATCATTGATGTAGTTGGTGGGCAGGCCGTGCTCGGTGGTGATGGAGTAGTTTATTTGTGCTTGACCATCGTGGAAGGTATAAACAAAAAGGCCGCTGTTGGTGGCCAAATAGTGCGTGTTGCCATCTATATAAACTGCTTTGCATTGGTTGGTAGGCAAGCCGTTGGATTTGTCCAATTGTCCAACCAATTTGCCATCTTTCAAAAATTTCAGACCGCTACCAAAAGTGGATACTACTAAATAGTGATCGGGCGTTTCGCTTATACCTGAAATTTTTTGGCTGAACACCATTGAGCTATCAAAAGCAAGGTGAGCTTTATCGTTTTCCAAATAGTAAAGCCTATCATTTTGGTCGAACCAAAGTCTGCTATTTGAGTCCACAAAAGGATGATAAACTATTTGAGCAGGTGTATAAAGTGTATCAATTTGCGATGCAACATTATTGAGATTGTTCTTGGCAAAAATTCCATCAACAGAACTAAAAATCAATTGGCCATGTCTGTTGAGGCAAACGTTTTTTAAAGAATTAACTGCGGTAATATTTTTTGGTGCAGGATTCCAGAAATTGTTTTCATTCGAAAATTGATAAATACCTTCAAGGCTTGCGCACCAAAGATTGCCGCTGTTGTCGAACTTAAAATTTTTGACCGATTTATCATTCATTTTGTTCACCATCTGTAGTACCATCACCAATTGGTCTTCCACAAATTGGTACACCATTCCCTTGTTGGTGCCTGCCCAAACATGGCCATCGCCATCTTTTTCAAGACAAAGTCCTGCTTCATTATTTCCAAATCGATGATGTACGATGTATGGCGTAGGAGTAATTCGCCTGATGCCATCACCCTTTGTGCAATACCAATGATTGCCGTCTCTATCCAGCAGTACATCTGTTATCCAGCCTCGGTTGTAGGTTGGCTCTTTGGGAAGAAAAGTCGTGCTGGACTTCTCATAAAATTCGCAGCCTTCTTTGGGCGATGTCAACCAAAAGGAAGAGCCACTTCCCTTGTGCATTTTGAGTTGAGAAGGATTGGCAGACAAACTATCCAATGGCACCATGATACTGGCCTTGTTGTTTTGCGACAACACGATTCCAATGTCGGTTACAAATAAATAATTTTCCAAAAATGGAATTCCGTTGTAGTAACTGTTTTCCGTTTTTCGAACCCTTTCAAGATGCCACCTTGGATGCTTCGTGTTCAAACTAAAATGGGTGTAATTGATCAGTAATTGAAGACTGCCATTTTCAATATAAAAAAAAGTGCTCGCATTCATTTCGACATTTTCTATCTGCACGATATGTGATGAAAGATTTGGCTCGAAAGCAATAATTTCATTGCTATTTCCAC
>JAYSWI010000209.1:0-6181 GCA_043718125.1 Flavobacteriales bacterium | reverse complement strand
CCAGAGCGACGAGCTCGTATGCTCCTCGTCGATTCCGTCGATCACGCGGTGTTCCACATCACGCTTCCATTTCTATCTATGCAGATGTCCACCATAATAGTTCCGTCATCGGTGGCTACGTCAGAAGGTTTGCTATTTGTGGTTCGTTTTGGGCCATTGTATGGGGAGAAACCACCGGAGCCAACACCGCTTCCTGGGCCATCTCCAGGGCCGGTGCCTGTTCCATTTCCACCGCCTTGTCCTCCTCCTGTGCCGGCACTACCACCACCGCCCAGTGCACCGCCCTTTCCTATTTGACCTGTTTGATTTCCTTGTTGACCATTGCCTGTGGTATTGCCACTACCAGAGGGTTTGGTAAGTCCGCCAAGTGCATTGTTTAAGTTCGATGTTACTTCCTTTGGTTTTTCTTTTGGCAAGGGTTTCGTGTTGGGATCTTTTGGTTTCGATGGCGTGTTATTGTTGGGTTTGTTATTCACACTGGGCGATTCTGGAGAGCTATCGTCTGTAATAGCGGGCATCTCTTCTTGCACAGTTGGTTGGTCGTACTCTGCTGCTGTGGCTTCTTGATATGCTTCGCCAAAGCCATTTTCTACATCACCAAATCCCGCAATGTCAAGGCTTATCAGTCCCTCATAGCCGAAGCCATTGTTACCACCTCCGCCACCGCCACCGTTGCCACATTTTACAAAAAATAGTGCTCCCACTATTGCTAAATGAAAAAGTACAGTGCCAGACAGCGACCATCTTCTGTCTTCTAATGTGATTGTGTTCATGTTATTCGTCTTTGGGTTTGGTAGCAATAAATGGTTGCCACCCGTTTACTTTCATCATTGAGAAAATTTCTACCGTCTCACCGGTTGGCACATCTCTATCCACATTCAATACCACTTTTTTATCCTGTTGTGTGCTCATGAAGGCTTTCATTCTAATTTCTACATCACCCTTTGCAATCTCTTGTCCATTCACCATATAGCGCATATCGTTGGTGATGGTGAGTGTGGCGGTTGCTTGCGTTGGAGTGCCTGTTCCTGTTTTAGGCAAGTTCACTTGTTCGCCATTTACTGCCAATGTGCTTGCTATGATGAAAAAGATGAGCAGCATAAAAATGATGTCGGACAATGCCGACATGGCAGGCTCCACATGTACTTTATTTCTTCTTCCGAAATTCATGTTGTTGCGGGATTAATTTTTGGCACCAAAGTCTTGTGTAGGTTGTTCCAAAATGTCCATGAATTCCACAGCATGTGCTTCCATTTTGTTCACCACTTTGTTCACTCGTGTTACTAAAGTATTGTAGCCTATGTATGCAATCATAAATACAATAAGACCCACAGCGGAAGAAATCATTTTTAAATAAAGTCCTTCTGATACGGTTCCGATTTGCAAGCTGCCCGCCTCTGCAATATCGCGAAAAATGATTATCACCCCGAACACCGTTCCAAGGAAACCAAACACTGGTGCTATTCCACTTATGGTGGCCAACACGGTGAGGTTGCGATCCAATTTTGCGGTCTCAATTTTCCCACTATTTTCTATTGCCTTTTCTATGTCAATCTTAGATTTTCCGATGCGACTAATTCCCTTTTCAATCATACGGGCCACCGGTGTTTGCGATGTGCCGCAAAGATTTTTGGCGCTGTCCAATTTGCCTTGACTGACGTATTCTGTTATTTTCAACATGAAGTTTGCTTCCTCTTTATCGGCACGGTTTACAGTGAGTGTGCGCTCTATAATTACATAAACTGCAATGACACTCATGATGAGTTGCGGCACATAAATGTACCAACCTTTGATAAGTTGATCTATCACACTGAAGTGGCCCACAGGTGCAACTGCAGGGGTGTTTGCCGTGTTGCCCGCTTCTTGTAGTGCACCTCCGATGTTGTCTTGTATGAAAAATAATATGTCCATGATTTCAATTAAATTGGTTTGTAAAATAAAATTTTCAAAATGAATGTTGAATGCAATGCTGGTGTTAGCGCATCGAACGCGAAAGGTTCAATGAGATTGTTCTTTTTTCTAAATAAGGTTGCGCAACTTATTTAGTGCTAGATGTTCATTTCTTGATTGAATGGTGTAATATAAATTTTCGCTGAGTAAAAGCAGTTGCAATTAATCGGATTCTATTGCAAAACATACAATGCCTCATTGCAACAAAATATAAACTGCCGCTCCTGCAAAATATCCTAGCAATGCCCAAATGCCAATATGCCTTAGGTACCACATAAACGGGATTTTTTCGATGCCCATTGCTGCCACACCGGCTGCACTTCCAATGATGAGTATGCTGCCTCCTGTGCCTGCGGTGTACGCAAGAAAGTGCCAAAACACTCCGTCTTGAACAAACATGTTGGCCCAAGCATCGGCTGACAATGATGGTTCCAAATGATACATGCCCATGCTTGCTGCCACTAGCGGAACGTTGTCTATGATGGCCGAAAGCAGTCCTATACTGATGTTGATGGCATATACATTCTCCATTTCTTCTTTTAGAAAATTTGAAAATTCCTTTAGAATACCCACCTCTGCGAGTGAGGCTACGGCTAACAGAATGCCCAAGAAAAAAAGTACTGAAGACAAATCAATATTACGCAGTGCGCCTTGTATGCTATAGCGTGATTGCTCTTCGATCCGCTTTCTTCTATGCAGTATTTCTGTCGCTATCCAAATAATTCCTAACGAGAACATCATACCCATAAAAATTGGTAAGCCTGTAATGTTTTTGAAAATTGGAACAAATAATAGTCCGCTAATGGAGATAATAAAAATAGTGTTGCTTTCAAATCTTGTAGGCTTGTCAGTGTTGTCCGTTTTTGTTTCAGGTCGCGTCACATCGCCTTTCATGATGAAAGAAAGTATAATCAAAGGGACCACAAGATTGACGATACTTGGCAAAAGCAATGCTTTAAATAGTGGTAAAGCTGTCAGCTGTTTTCCTGTCCAAAGCATGGTGGTGGTGACATCTCCAATGACGCTCCAAGCACCACCTGCATTTGCAGCTATCACTATTATGCCTGCACAATACCATCGGGTTTTTTTGTCATCTCCCAGAGTGCTGCATAGGCTCACCAATACAATGGTGGTGGTTAGGTTGTCGAGTACGGCAGAAAGAAAAAATGTGATCACTGCTATTATCCAGATCAATCTTACCTTTTTTGTTGACTGTATTTGGTCAGTGACAATTCGAAAACCGTGGTGTGCTTTTACTACTTCTACTATGGTCATTGCTCCCAAAAGGAAAAGAAGTATGTCCGCAATTTTTACAAAATGTTCAGGAAGATTTGTTGCGATTGCACAATTGTAAATATCGCCAGAAAAACTAATGAGTACCCAACAAAGCACTCCTGTGACAAGCGCAGTAGCAGCTTTATCTATTCGCAACGGATGTTCTGCCACAATGCAGATGTATCCAACAATGAATAGGACAAGGATGGCTATAGTCATTTATTTGAAAGGGATATCAGCCGTATTTCTGCGCATATCGAAGATGGAAAGCACTTCTATCACATCAGTATCGTGATAGAATAGAATTCGGAATTTTTCGACAATAGCAGTTCTGATACTTTCACTATTAGTTTCGGAGGTAGCAAGTGGTCGATCAGCTAAAGCCAGTATTCGTTTACTAAAAGCTTTGTTGAGTTTGATCGAGTAAGTCTTCGATTTATTGTGTCTATTCCAATATCTGAAAATTTCACTTTTATTTTCAGTTGCCAGTTTCGACCAAATTATTCTTCGAGCCATTTGTCGAAGTATTTCTGTTGTTCATCATCGGTCATATACTCGCCATTCTTTATCTGCTCTTGAGCTATTGCTATTTGTTCCTTTTCCCATTCCGACAGATAATAAATTTTGTTTTCTGAGTTGAGAATATTCAACAAATATTTGAGAATGTTTTCATTTTCCTCCTGCTGAATCCGACATATAAGTGAAGTCTTTAATTCTAAAGTTGACATTGTACTTATTCTGATAAATTTAATATTCAAATTTAGTTAGTTCATACCAATTTCTTCAGTGCTATTTCAAAGGACGTGCGTGTAATGCCCGTCTTGTTTTTGTTGCGGCCATGCACGTTTTCCAGAGCATCATAAATGGTTTTGCTGGTATCTTCAAAAATTCCATTATCCGTCATGTCCACATCACTGTTGCTCATAAGGTATGCGAATACCCTTGCCATTCCGCAATTGGCAATAAAGTCAGGCAATAGGCTAAGGTGCTGATCTGCATTTTCGGCAATTGGGCCATAAAATATTTGGGTATCAGCGAAGGGCACGTTTGCACCACAACTAATGACACGAATACCAGCGTTGATTAGTCTTTTCATTTGGTCTTCTGTCACCAAACGTGAGGCAGCGCATGGCAAGAAAACATCGGCAGCCATGTCCCATATTTTGGTATTCACTTCTTCAAACGAAAGTATGTTTTCTGCTTTCAATGTGTTGCTTTCTCTGTTTAAGAAAAGGGTTCTTATTTCTTCGAAACAAATTCCTTCGGGCTGAATTATGCCACCTGCTCTGTCGATGATGCCAACTACTGTAGCCCCTTGCTGGGCGCAGTAATAAGCGGCTGCTGCACCAACATTTCCCCAGCCTTGTACTATTACTTTTTTATCCACAATGGTTCCTCCCCAAAGGGTGTAATAGTGTTTCACTGATTCTGCAACGCCATAGCCTGTTATCATATCAGCTACTTTGTATTTGAGTGCAACTGATGGCGAATATTTTTCATCTTCCAAAATTTTGACAACTCCAAGGCGCAGGTTTCCTATTCGTTTTACTTTTTGAGCTTCTGTAGGTGCGAAGTGTCCATTAAATACACCTTCTTGCGGGTGCCATATTCCACACTCTTCGGTGATGGGTATTACTTCATGTATCTCGTCCACATTTAGATCACCTCCTGTGCCATAATAGTGTTTTAGCAGTGGGGTGACTGCTGCATACCAACGTTCCAAAACTTCATGTTTTCTTTTATCACGTGGGTCGAAATTGATTCCGCTTTTGGCACCGCCTATTTGCGGGCCGCTTACTGTAAATTTTATTTCCATTGTCTTGGCCAACGACTCTACTTCGCGCTTGTCCAAACCGAGGCGCATACGTGTGCCTCCGCCTGCTGCTCCACCGCGCAAGGAGTTTATCACTACCCATCCTTCGGCTTCGCTATAGGGGTCTTTCCATTCAAATACAATTTCTGCCTTTTTGTTTTCGTATTTCTCTAATAATTCTTTCATCTATAAATAATGTAATTGGCCAAACGTACATGAATTTTTTGTAAGCCTTTTTTGTTTGGTTTTAGTGCTTCGTGATGACGTGACTTTGATAAGGTTCTTTCGAAAAAAAATATTTGCGTAGATAAATTTAATGCTTGAATTGTTCTAATTGATGTTGCATTTCTTCTTGCATTTTTTTTGCTTCTTCTCGCGCAGATGCTTCGAAATTTGAAATGGAATTGGATGCGTAAATGATACTCCGCGATGCGTTGATGAGTAGTCCACAATCGTTATTCATTCCATGTTTGCATACATCGTTCAAACTTCCGCCTTGTGCTCCTACACCTGGCACTAGTAGGAAATGATTGGGTACAATTTGTCGCACATCAGCCAGCAACTCCGGTCTTGTTGCGCCTATTACATACATGGTGTTTTCATCGTTGCCCCATTGAGAAGATTTTTGCAAAACGATTTCAAAAAGTCTTTTGCCTCCAAGTGGTTGCATTTCAAAATCGTCAGCTCCTGCATTGGATGTAAGTGCAAGTATGATGGCCCATTTGTCTTTGTGTGATAAAAAAGGAATGACGGAATCGCTACCCATATAGGGCGCAACAGTGATGCTATCAAAATTAAAAGTCTCGAAAAAAGTTTTTGCATATTGAGCGGAAGTGTTGCCAATGTCGCCACGTTTTGCGTCCGCGATGGTGAAGTGTTCGTTACCGATGTACTTGATGGTTTCGTTTAAAATGAGCCACCCTTCCGGGCCAAGGCATTCGTAAAAGGCAATATTGGGTTTGTAGGCTACACAAAGGTCTCGGGTGTTATCAATTATTGCTTTGTTGAAGTCAAGTATTGAAATTCCGTTGGGGATTTTTTTCGGATCCGGATCAAGACCAACGCACAAAAACGACTTGCGTTGATGTATGAGATGTATGAGTTGTGTGCGTGTCATTTTGTTGGGTGCAAGATGCGTGCAAC
>JAYSWI010000208.1:0-2164 GCA_043718125.1 Flavobacteriales bacterium | reverse complement strand
GCAACACTGCCACTAAGCGCACTTTTCAAAACTTAGGATCCAGTTTTTTATACAAACATTTATTTGCCAAAGAAGGCACAGAGTGGACTGCCGATTTTAATTACAACGCCATCAAAAGTGAATTTAACGGAGACTATAAAAGCAAATACAATGATGCCAATGAGTCGCTGCAACGCCAAGCCGGAGGCGCACAACAACAGCTCTACACAGCCCAATCCGATTTTACAACCAAGCCAAACGACAAACTGAAAATAGATGCAGGCATAAGAGCATCCATGCGCCACTATGAAAGTGTGTACAACAACTTTTCGTTCGATGAGGTCTCCGCAGCTTTTATCCCAATTGCTTCTTTGTTGGTCAATTATGAATACTTCGATCAAGTGGTTGCGGCCTACACCTCGTGCAGTAAGAATGCTACAAAATGGAAATACCAAGTAGGGCTGCGTTTTGAAAGCAGCGACTACAAAGGAAAATTGCGCGATACCACCACCACTTTTAGAAATACCTATCCAGCAAGTTTATTTCCATCGGCCTACTTGACACGTATACTGAATGAAAAGCAAGACCTGCAACTTGCAGTGTCACGCAAAATAAATCGCCCCTCATTTATGCAGTTAATTCCATTTACAGATTATACCGATTCGCTCAATGTTAGTAGGGGAAATCCTTCGTTAAAACCAGAGTTTACTAACCTCATGGAATTGTCCTATCAATACTCCATAAATAAACAAAATACCTTTATAGCTTCGGCTTATGGGCGATACACCACCGACCTTACAGTGCGCAATCAGACTGCGGAATATAGCCCCGTGCTGGGCCGCAATATTGTGGTAAACACATACAACAATGCTAACAGCAGCCTAGCCTTCGGACTGGAATTGGTGTGCAAAAACACGCTTGCAAAGTGGTTTGATTTGACAACCAATGTGAATCTTTATCAAAGCAGTATTGACGGAACTAACATTAGCAATGAGCTTACCAATAGCCTTAGCAGTTGGTGGGTTAAAACAAATGCAATATTTCGATTGCCAAAAAATTTCACACTGCAAACGTTGTTTGATTATAGCAGCAAACGGTCGTTAGAAATAGGCAGCAGCGAGCGAAGTGGAGGCATGGGTGGTGGCGGTGGTGGAATGGGCGGTGGCTCAGGTGGTTTTGGCGGCACCAGCAACACAGTGCAAGGGTATGTTAGGCCCACTTATGGTCTCGACTTGTCGCTGAAAAAAGAATTCCTAAAGAATAAAAACATGTCGCTTTCATTGAGTATGCAAGATGTGCTAAAGACCAGAATTAACTACACACACAGTGCTACAAGTTTGTTCGTTCAGGATACTTATAGAAGAAGAGATTGGCAAGTGCTGCGGCTGCAGTTCAATTGGAAATTTGGCAAGGTGGATGCGTCAATTTTCAAACGCAAGAACAACAAACAAAGCGAAGGCGGTGGAATGGAGGGTTAGCATTTGAAATGAGGTACTGCAAGGAATGGTGATGAATGAGGATAAAAGAACTTCATAACAAGTGGACAAGCGAACAGTTGAACAAATAAACAATTGAACAATTGAACAAGCGAACAAGCGAACAAGCGAACAGTTGAACAAATAAACAATTGAACAAGCGAACAATTGAACAAGCGAACAATTGGAAATGCGAGGCACAATTCGTATGGATATTCATTGATAACCTGTCAAGGCGGGTCGATACTTCGAGTATTCTATTGCTCTTCTTTTTATTAAGGCATGTTCAATTAAGTAAGTATTTGCAACACTTTATTCTCGAGTATTGAACACTTTCCACAAGATTGTTTGTATAACCAAAAATGATAGAAGGGGGCTAAATGGCCAGTGCGCATGCTGTCTAAATTTCTTTCTTCGTTTTCAGTACCACTTAATCAAACTATTTTTGAACCGATCTGAAATGCAAATCAACTGCTCAACCTACAGAAATAATCCACGCAATTTCAGACGAACAAATAATTGAAAATATTCACAGCCGAACAGCACAGAGAATGGGACGAACACACCGTGTTATTCTATTACAACAATTCCGCAGAACTAATGGAAAGGGCGGCCAATGCCGTGGTAGAACACCTTGGATATTCTGAAGTAAATAAAAATATAACCATATTTTGTGGCATCGGCAACAACGGTGGCGATGGCCTTTGTAT
>JAYSWI010000207.1:0-2166 GCA_043718125.1 Flavobacteriales bacterium | reverse complement strand
TACAAATCAATTTGATAATTCACATTTATTCAATTGCATTTGGCACTATTGAATATTAAATAAAAAAATCATGACAGCACACCCTTCATCTAACATTCGCACCATCATCGGACATGCTTGGCTGGATTCGCATTGCACCATTGGGGTAGTATTGTTGCGCAACGAGCGCGGACAGGAGTACGGCTACATAGGCAGTTGCTCGGCCGAGGCCGATGAGGACGAGGCACTTCAACAATTGTGTGAAGGTGAAAATCGTGTATCGCGTGAATTTGTATTGAACACCATTTCGAACTTTGGCCAGTGGGAAACTGCCCGCTTCACTACGCTGCCTGTGGAGTTTGTTTATCCCATGCTACTAAAAGACTACAAAGAACTACGCACAGAGTTGGAAGCAATGGCCAACGAATCGCACGAAATAAAACTGCAATACGAACACATCAAAAAACAAAACAGCGTGATGAAAGCGCAGACCATCATGTACAAACAGAAATTGCAAGACGCAAAATCGACAGGAGTTGTAGCCTCAGAAGATTATGGCAAAGACGAACATATTGTTGAGCTTAGAATGATTCTCAAAGATTGTAATGCAGCCAATTTGAAAATGAAAGATGAGCTTTGGGAAATGCGCAAAGTGGTAAAAGAATTAGAAGAAAAATTGAAGGCCATTTCTTGAAAAAATTTATCGGATTAACGGCTGAAGTCACAAATGGTATTAGCTACAAACATGACGTCTCGCTGGGATTAGCTCTTGGGAATAAAAGGCAATCCATACTTGTGAAAGGGTTTTTGTAAACTGCTTCTTGTAAACTCAGAAAAAATCAGTAAAAGATTCATCTTACTATCAAAATCGTTCCTTCCTTTTCAATCAAATTATTGCGATGGCCAAAGGCTACCACTCTGAAAGGGTAAACACCGTCTGGCACAAAAAATTCGCCTCCTTTGTAAGAACCATCCCAGGGCATTGACATGTCTGTGCTGTGATAAATCTCCTCGCCCCATCGGTCGTAAATCCACCATTCGAATTGTGCAATTTCATGGCCTTCGACAAATAATAAATCATTCAATCCATCATTATCGGGTGTGAAGCAATTGGGAATAAACAAGTCGCCAAGTGGTTCGTAATCTTGCGACACACTGCGGGTGCAGCCCAATTGCGCAGTGGCCACTAGTGTAGCTGTCCATTGTTGGGGTGTATTAAAGGCATGAGTTGGATGCTGCTCCAAGCTCGTGGTGCCATCGCTAAAGTGCCATTCTATTGCAATGGCGTTGATGGTCAAATTGGTAAACGCCACTGTGTTGTAGTTCAAGTATTGCGAACTAAAATGTGGATACACGTCCACTACGTTGATATAAATAGTCTCGCTAGAAGTGTTGCCACAAGCATCGCTCACCTGCACCAACACTTGTTGTGATGCACTTGGATAAACAACATATTGCTCCAAGTTATTTGCAGCATTTTGTTCCCACTGATATTCCAAAACCGTAACGCCACCAGTGGCTGAGGCGTGCAGAACTACCGATTGGTCGAAGCACACGGTGGTATCGTTTGAGGCGTTGATGAAGATAGGCACAGGAGGCATTGCTATCAATAATTGGTCGTTGTCGGTGTTGCCACATTGGTCTGTAACTGTAAGAATAAGTACTGCTGCATTTTGTGTTTGATAATTAAAACTTTCGGCAGCAGTAACGAACCCATCGGCATCCGCCCAACTATAAGTGTAATTGCCGATACCACCGCTAGCAACAGCACTCAAGGCGGAAATATCAATACAAGTAACGCTCAAATCTGACCCAGCATTGGCGATGACCGGCACAGGTGGCACGGCTATAAAAAGCTGATCGGTGTCTGTGTTGCCGCATTGGTCGGTGATGGTGATGATGATGGTTTGATCCACATCGGTTTGGTAGTTTGTAGCAGAGCTAAAACCAAGTGTCGCTGATTGATCTTCCCATTGGTAAGAATAGGTGCCAACCCCACCTGTGGCGGTGGATGCCAATGGAGAATTGTCGAGGCAAGTAACACTCAAATCCAATCCTGCATTGGCGATGACCGGCACAGGTGGCACAGCAATTAGGATATCATCAATGCTAAAGTTTCCACATTGATCATGCGCAAATTCGAGGCCCGCAAGCCACAATCCAAGCACATAGTAGACGCTCATCAGC
>JAYSWI010000206.1:0-2170 GCA_043718125.1 Flavobacteriales bacterium | reverse complement strand
CATTGAAGTAATCATTTATTTCTTTTTTGATAAGTGGATAATGTGTGCATGCAAGCACAAGCGCATCAATGCCATCTAGCGCAGGGTCTGAGAGGTATCGCTGAACTACGGCATTGCTAATGTTGTCGCTGACAAATCCTTCCTCTATCATCGATGCAAGCAGTGGTGTGGCAAGGGCACTAAAGGCGAGCGAAGGTTTTCTGCGTTCAATTTTTTCCTGATACACACCACTGCCGACAGTTGTTTTTGTAGCAATGATTCCTACTTTTTTGATGTGCTCATTAGCAATTATTGCCTCTACCATAGGGTCTATCACATTGATTACAGGCACACTGCCTTTGTGTTGATCGCGCAGCGTTTCGTAAGCCGCAGCCGATGCGGTATTGCAAGCAATCACTATTGCCTTACAGTTTTTTTCTGCTATTAGAAAATCAGTTATTCGTGTCGCATAAGTCTGTATCAGTTCGCGCGATTTGTCGCCATAAGGCATGTGTGCGGTATCTCCAAAATACACCAGCGTTTCGTTTGGCAGTAGGTTTTTGATGGCTGCAGCCACAGTGAGGCCACCTATGCCTGAGTCGAAAATACCTATGGGTTGGTCACAAATCATTGAGTGTCTGAATAATCAATTTTTGCGAAAATTACTCATTATATAATTGCTGCAAGCAAGTTCTATCTTGCCCGCCCGATGCGACAAACATTCGTTACCAATCTTATTTTATTACTTGCACTGAACCTGCTGGTGAAACCATTTTATATACTCGGAATAGAAGCGGAAATTCAAAACAGAGTGGGGCCTGAAGTCTTCGGTTCTTATTTCGCACTCATCAATTTTTCGTTCCTGCTAAACATCATTCCCGATATGGGAACTACCAATTGGAACACAAGGCACATAGCCCAAAATTCACATTTACTCAGCAAGCATTTTTCAAAAATATTTTCTTTAAGATTAGTCCTTACCTTGTTGTACATCCTTGTGGTTCTGGTGGTGGGACAAACGCTTCAATACTCAGCTACTCAAATAAAACTGCTATGGATTCTTGCACTCAGCCAAGTGTTTGCAATGTTGATAATGTTTCTTCGAAGCAACCTCACTGGTATGCACCTTTTCAAGCAAGATAGCCTCATCAGCATTCTAGATCGCAGCTTGCTCATAGCCATGATGACCGCTTTGTTGTATGGCAATTTTGTGCAGCATTCTTTTCAAATAGAATGGCTGGTTTGGGGGCAGGCTATTTCTTATGGCATTACCTTTTTTGTTGCACTTTTTTTTGTGCTGCGCAAATCTGGTGGCTGGCACTGGGATTTCGAAAACGCGTTCAGCATTTCCATTTTGAAGCAGAGTTTTCCTTATGCACTGCTCATTTTTATATCGATGATTGCATACCGGGTGGATACCGTAATGATTGAGCGCATGAGGGGTCAGCACGATGCAGGTGTTTATGCCATGAGCTTCCGATTTTTTGAAGCAGTGAATATGATTGCTTACCTCTTCGCTGTTTTATTACTGCCCATTTTCTCGCGTATGCTTAAGAAAAAATCAGAAATTTCTTCCACCTTGAATCTGAGTTTTCAAATAATGTATTGCGGAATTTTTACAACTGTCCTCATCGCGTTTTTCTTTGGCAATGAGATTTTTTTACTTGTGTATGACCACCCTAAACCAGAAGCACAAATCGCATTTTTTTGGCTGCTTCTTAGTGCGCTTTTTTTCTCTTTACAATACATTTTTGGAACACTCATTACGGCAAGTGGAAGAATGAAACCCTTGATATACACTGCCCTTGTTGCGGTAATTCTCAACATAACACTTAACCTTTTTCTGATTCCGTACAAGGGTGTTTTTGGTGCAGCCATTGCAAGCTGCACAACGCAAGGTATTGTACTCATCGTCCAAATTATTCTTGTCAGAAAATTGCACCAGCCAAAAGGCCAACATCTCGTGCTTCTTCGCACCATTTTCTTTTCAGTCTTGTGCACCTCATGCGGAATTATTTTTAGTCATTGCGCAATAAATGATTGGACTTTTGCTTTGCGTTTAGGTTTTTTTCTTACAGCTTGTTTTGCCGCTGCAATTGCGACCGGCATGTTGAATGTGAGACGTTTTTTCGCATTGCTTCAGGCACAAGAAGAAGGCCATTAAATTTGACCACCAATTTCCAACTCAGTT
>JAYSWI010000205.1:0-2177 GCA_043718125.1 Flavobacteriales bacterium | reverse complement strand
CCGGCTCTTATGAGTGTATTGAGGCTCATGGAGACCGCTATGTCAATTTCATATTGCAAGCAAATTCAAGTAATAACGCTTACAGTGATAACAACCACTTCGCCAACGTACTTGGCGATTACGGGCAACTTGATGTTGTAGTCATCAGAGCACCACAATAGACTCTAAATACTTGAAAGAATAAAAATCAATACACCAACATTCTAAATTTCTTACCATGAAAAAATTAGCACAAACAATTACACTGCTCTTGCTGGTAGCAATTGTCAACACAAGTTGCAATCCAGAAAAAATCGAGGCCGAATCAAGGTCATATCAATTTACTGTACAACGAAACAATTCGCCACTCGCCAGTGCAACCTTGTCTGTTGCAACCCAAAGCCAGAATTTTACTACTGCCTCAGACAATAGTGGCAAGTGTCAGATTAGTATTCCCAATGATATTTCTTTACCAAACTACACCATTGTAACCGTTGACCATAGTAGCATAAAGCCTCGCTGCTTTACAGTTTCAGGCGCACAAGATTTTGCAACAAGTTTATCAGTGAACTGCACAGAGGCTCCGTCCATTGTGCGATTGCGCGCGGTTGGTTTGCATCACTTGGGAGATGATAATTTCAGTGGTTCGGCAAATTCGCAACTCCAGTTGCCAAGTCAAGGCATTGAAAAATCATTTAACTACAACTTGCCAGCAACGCCAGGTGTAATGCCGAGACTACATATATATGCTAGAGGAATACAATATCCTGCAACTATATCTTTCAATGGCATTCAAACGGCTACACTGGGCAATTCAGCTTCAAGCGGTGATTTATCTCTCTACGACTTTCAACTGACTGGAAATGCCAATTCTATTTTTCACGCTGGCAATAACGTCCTTACAATCAAAACCGGAAATGACAATAGTTCAGATTGGGATGATATTGAAATTTGTGGAATTCTGCTCTACTATAACTAAAAAGCGTTTCGGAAAAATGTGTAGAGTACCATTCATACATCTCGTGAGTCTGTTGCTGATTGCCCTCAACTGTTCAGTTGCAAACGCCCAACTCATCTCCATCAACACCCAGGTCTCCATCATGCCCGGCACACTCGTGTCTGCGGTTGGTGGCAATGTGTTGGTGCAAAATGATGGCACCATAACCAACGAAGGTGAATTCCATATTCAAGGCGATTTTCAAAATGAGGGTGAAACACAAGCTTATGATGAAAGCCTGTTTATGGTGAAGGGCGATTGGATAAACAATGCGGACTTCACCGCTATTGGTGGCGAAGTTGTGGTGAAAGGCAATTGGATAAACAACGATGACTTCGTTGCTCTTGGAGGCGAAGTTATTTTGGACAGTGCCAATCAGTTCATCATGGGCACTGAGGTTTCAAACTTCTATCACCTCACGCTCATCAATGGAATCAAAACACAAACGATTGATGCCACTGCATTTCTATTGACTATGGAAGACACACATCTTGCTACTTCTGTTTATGATTTTGAAATAACAAGCACCGATGCAGATGCCATTGAAACCGATGGAAGTTGGGTAAGCAGTGAGGAAGGCGGCCAGTTGTTTCGCAACACCAATAGCTACGATGATTATTTGTATCCCGTTGGTTCGCCATACAATGAAGGTCGCTATCGCCCGGTAATTGTTTCTCCAAAAAATGCAAGCCCCAACAAAGTGGGTATTCGTATGGTAAATCACCAAGCCTCTTCCGATGGTTTCGACATCGCTGCCAAGGGTGGTGAAATAAGCCAAGTCAACCCATTGTACTATCACTTGATAGAACACATCGAGGGTGAATCCAGTTTTGATTTGACATTTCAATATGCCACTGATGATATAGATGCAGAGACAGTGGCGCATTGGAACACCAACTGGGAATACCAGTTCAATACCTCGGGTGGATATGGCTCTGGCACCATCACAGCTTTGAATGTTTCAGATTTTACCACCGAGGCTTTTGCACTTGCTGCGCTAAATTCTATAGTTCATGTTCCAAACGCATTTACTCCGGATGGCGATGGTATCAACGATACTTTCTTTATGGTATGTGATGATTATGACGACATCGAAAAAGGGTTCATTTTTTTTATTTTCAATCGCTGGGGAGATTCAATTTTTGAAACAACTGACCCGCGCTTTCATTGGACGGGCGGTAATGAATATTATGCATCTGAT
>JAYSWI010000204.1:0-6277 GCA_043718125.1 Flavobacteriales bacterium | reverse complement strand
TAGGATAATAGGGTTGATGCCGTCATATTTGAAATAGAAAAGTACTAGCCCACAAAGGAGTAAAACAGCAAAGGACACAGAAATAACCTTTGCGCCTTTGCGTCTTTGTGAGAGCCAAATCTTCTCGCAGGAGGCGCGAAGCCGCAAAGGATGAAAATAGATGATGTGAAATTGGTTTTTGTTGAATACATGCAAATAGAACTTGCGTGCATTCCGTGCCTCAGTGGCTAACAGAATTTGTTTTCGAAGAAAACGTTTTTTCCCAAAGGAAACATAGAGTTTGCGCACGTTGAGCAATGGGGTTTCATGGATGTTAAAGTATAAACCTATACGGTATCTGTAATTGTATAATAGTGCGATGTGCTTAAAGGACTAAAACAGATAACGTATCGGCATTTACCCCCGCACTTGCGAGATAATTACATTCTAATTCCAAAATAAATTTGAAATATGAATTCGTATAATTTATAAGTCCAAAGCCCGCAACATTATCAACACCTGTTCAAAACTTTTGTTGATGTAAAGTTCAAAACTATGCGAATAAAAATGAATGGGTAAATTGTCATTCCAGTTACATTTCGCTTGCAAATTGATTCGTTAGACAGTTTGCACACATCAATGTATGTTGTATGGTGTTTGTAAAAATCCACATTGGTAATTTGACTAAAAAAAATCAGCGACAAAAAAACAATTGGAAGCAAGCTTATGGTAACAAATCTTTCCAAAGCAAACCACATTTTGGTTGATATGGATTGCAAAAAGTTTAGCCCCGCCACTCGCTAAGTGAAGGTTTAGGCACCAACACTCAAAAGCGATTTGATTGCAAAGGATTGTGAGCCAATGCAAGAATCCTAGATTTTAGGAGGCAAAAAAAGGGTGTTATTGGAATGGCCAGTTACAGTAAGATTTCCACCCGTAATAAGTTGTGTCTTTTTTGATTAAAGAGCTGATGTGGATTTTTCTTTTCTTGAATATTTTCAACTTTATCGCACAAACATCTAACAGGTTTAAGCAGAAGGAGCGACAAAGCAACTACCATCCCAATCCTGCCAAGGTTACTTTCGCCCTACTTTTTTCAAAAAAAAGTCGAAAGGAATGATTGCAACACATCAACTCAAATTCAAATACGACAACGGCCCGTCTTTTCAATTTCCGGATATTGTCTGCGGCAGGGGCGAACACTTGCTCATTTTGGGTGAAAGCGGAAAAGGAAAAACAACGCTGCTACATCTATTGGCAGGTATGCTAAAGCCACAAAGTGGTGATGTCATCATTTCAGAAAAGAACACATCAAAAATGTCGGGAACAGCGCTCGACAAATTTCGTGGCGACCACGTTGGAATCATTTTTCAAACCTCACATTTCATAGCTTCACTTAGCGTAGAAGACAACATGATAATGCCGCATTATTTAACCGGAAAAAATGTAGGCCGCGAAAAAGCGAGAGGCATTTTGGAACGATTAAACCTTAGTTCTAAACTAAACAAAAAAACCAACAGTTTGAGCGTGGGCGAGCAGCAACGGGTGGCAATTGCCAGAGCCATGATGAACAACCCAACAGTCATTTTGGCGGACGAACCAACCAGTGCGCTAGACGATAAAAATGCGAATGAAGTAATTGCCATGCTTACAGAACAAGCTAAAGAAACAGGTGCATGTTTGGTAATAGTAACGCACGACAAAAGATTGAAAGACCGTTTCAGCAAACAAATTGTGCTATGAACTTACTTATCATTTCATGGCGTAACATCCGCCACAAACCACTGAACACGCTACTTAGCATAGTGTTACTTTCATTTGGAATTGGCATTATCACTTTGATGCTTTTACTCGAAAAACAATTGGGCTAAAAATTTAATCGCAACATCAAAGACATTGATTTTGTGCTTGCCGCCAAAGGCTCACCACTGCAAAGCATACTTGCCAATGTATATCACGTGGACGTGCCAACGGGCAACATCAAAGTGCATGATGCTGAACGGATAATAAAAAACCCGATGGTGGAACGTGCTATTCCATTGGCTTATGGCGACAATTTTGAAAAATGGAGAATAGTCGGTACCAATCCGTTTTATTCCCAACATTATGGTTGCACATTGCAAGAAGGTCGGCTTTTTGAACTGCCTTTTGAGGCCACCATTGGTGCTCTTGTGGCAAAAGAAACAGGACTAAAAATAGGAAGCGCATTCACTAGTTCGCATGGTTTTGACAACGCTAACGCGGAAGGAAATCATCATGACAAACCATACACTGTGGTCGGAATTTTTGAGCAATCAGGATGCGTGATTGACAACCTCTTGCTTACACCAATGGAAAGCACATGGATGGTGCATGAAGGACATGATGAGGAAGAACAAAAGGAAAATTTGGCACAGGATGCAGAAACAAACAAGGCAACTGGAAATACAATAGAACCTGAGGATGTGAATGACACAGATACTAATTTGCCAGACCAAAACAAAAGCCCAACTGAGGGCCTCAGCGGTGATGAGGTAATGAAACAAATGGCAGCTGAATCCAAAATGATAATGCCCGGACAAGGCAAAAAAAAGGATGACACCCGTGAGATGACTGCATATTTAATCATCAAAAGAAATAGAGGCGCATTTGGCTTGTTGAGTAACATGACCAAAGACACCAACATGGAATTGGTCAATGTTGCGGTTCAAAACAACAGGCTCCTCAACAATTTTGGAATTGGGATGGACACCGTGTTTGCCATTGCAATCCTTATCAGCATCATCTCTTTCATCAGCATTTTTATTTCGCTTTACAATTCTTTAAAAGAACGCAAATATGAACTGGCACTCATGCGCACCATGGGAGGCACAAGGGCCAAACTATTTTCCCTCATCATGCTGGAGGGCCTGTTGCTTGTAGTGTTGGGTTATGTTCTTGGTTTGATTTTGAGCCGTATTGGCCTTTATATTCTTGGCCATTATGTGCAAGATAATTTTCATTACAACATTTCGGATATGGGCATCACACCACCTGAGTTAGTTTTGCTCTCCGTTACATTGTTGGTAGGTGTGGTGGCCTCATTGTTGCCAGCATGGCGCGCCCTTCAAATCGATATTTCAAAAACATTGTCTAATGGTTAAAAAAATTATATTTTTTGTCACTGGAATCATCATAGCGGTGGTGGCCTATGGCTTTATCAATAACAAAAACCAAACACCTGAACTGCCCGCCAAAGCAATGCTTGGAGTGGACTGGACTGCCGGTCGCAACATGGCAGTAACGCCATTTTATTTGGAAGGCACAATGCCTGAATTGACCTGGCACACGCTACAAGATGTTACATTCAATAAGAAGTATGTTCAAGAATTGGACATGTACTATTGGCAGCCCAAATTTGGCCCAAGTGTCAAAGCATTGGAAGGCAAAGAAGTCTATATCACAGGCTACATTATTCCCGTTGACTATGATGAAAATTTCTATGTGATATCCAGATGGCCTTATGCCAATTGCTATTTCTGTGGAGGTGGTGGGCCTGAGAGTGTTTGTGACCTGCGCTTCAGTGGTAAAAATAGAAGCTACAAAACTGATGAACGCCTCACATTCAAAGGCAAATTACAACTGAACACCAGCGATGTTTATCAAATGAATTACATTTTGGAAGGGGCCGTTGAGTTCACTCCTTGATGTATTCGATATCAAAATTTTGGACTACTTTCACATTGAATTTAAACCCAAAAAAAACATGCTCAAACAACTTTTGATTTTCGGTGCGATTTCGATTTCAGTCGCATTTACTTTAGAAAAGCCAACTGATTTGCAATGGATTTTTCTTAGTGAAACCAGTTGGGAACAAAAATCAGACGAAACCAACAGCACCAATTTGTGGGTTCCTACATTTAGCAAACGGTTGAAATTATTGGATAAAACTGAAGTGTCCATTGTAGGCTATATCAGTATGGATGCGACAGGCCAACATATTCTTACACAATTCAAACGCAATCCCAAATCAACTAAAGACCGCAGTGCCGAACCACCAGATTTTATTTTGCTGGATGGTTTTGACGAGAACACCTACTACGCTGAGGTGAAAAAATACACGCTAACAGGCGAGCTTCATTTGAATGCGCATTTTCCTGAAGTTGGAGCAGTGTCTTTGCTATATGCGCAATTAGTGCCTTGATTTATTTTTGAAAGTACGCGAACACGAGCCATTGAATTATGATGAAAAAATTCAACCTGCTGTTGATTTCAGTATTGTCTGGAATGGCTGTATTGTCGCAGCAAAACGACACATTAAGTTTCTTCTTTGATGTGAACAAAAGCAATTTGGATAAACAGCAACTAATGTCCAAACTGGATCAACTTGGACTATCACAAGCCTTTTTTTCTGCCCACACAGTTGATTTGGTTATTAAGGCATACACAGATTGTACAGGTAGCAAAGCACACAATATTGAACTGTCAAAAAAAAGAGCCAAGGCAATTGAAGTACTATTTTCAGATACCTACTTTCCATACTTAAGAATAATAGAAAGTAATGGCTTGGGAGAATTGGAATGTGGTGAATTAAGTTCAAATGATGACAAGAAAAAAAGAAGGGCAGATGTCATCATTAATTCATCCATTATCGAAGAAGAAATGCAAGAAAGTTCGATGGATGAATTGGAACATTTGCCTCAAGTACCAATCATAAAGATGACTGAAGGTTTAGAAGCAATTCGCCACTTAGACATAGGAGAAACAATGTTGATTCGCGGACTCAACTTCATAGGCGGTAGGCATACACCAACACGGGCAGCGTTGCCTCGATTGAAAGAACTACTCAAAATAATGAAAGACAATCCAACTTTGGAAATAGAAATACAAGGACATATTTGCTGTGTTTTACCAACCGCTGGTGATGGCGAAGATTCGGATGCCCATGGCGAAAAATTCTTGTCCCGAAACCGAGCGAAATATGTTTATGATTATTTAATCTCAAATGAAATAGCATCCGAACGATTGAGCTACATAGGCTTTGCCGGAAGCCGACCTTTGGTGCAACATGAAAAGACGGATAACGATGCTTCAAAAAACAGGCGAGTAGAAATAATGATTGTCAAGAAGTAGTCTTTGAATTACTAAACCAATTACTCTTTCTTGATTACAAATAGGCAATTAAATTTTGCTAACTTTTACGACCATGCTTGATTATGTCGAATCAATTTGTTTTGGGTTGATACTTCTTGAAATGATGAAAATCTCATTTGTCCTTTAATTTTTTAGTCAAGTATTAGACTTTATATAAGTTAGAATGTTATGGCATTTTCCAATTTTATAGTGACTTTAAAACTTATAGTTCGTGTCCTTTGAAATCTAAAATCCGCACCTGTAAACTAACTTATATAATGTCCATTATTCATGAAATTTCCTGTAGAACCATTTTTTTTTATTTCCGCATATCATTTTCAATCTCTTTCAACCCCTGTTCTTTTTGAATTTTCGTTGCTTTCGCTTTGTATTTTTCAAACTCAGAACTTGATTATTTAATTGCCCTAACTACATTCGCGCCCCTACAAAAAAAAGCATTATGGCAACTACAACAGCAGACATCGAAAACGGATTGTGTTTCAGAATGGACACGCACATTTGGAAAGTCGTTGAATTTCTTCATGTAAAACCAGGCAAAGGCCCCGCTTTTGTGCGGACAAAAATCAAGAATTTGAACAACGGAAAAATCGTAGATAAGACTTTCAATAGTGGTGTGGCAATGGAAGTGGTCCGCATCGAAACACGCGAATATCAATACTTGTACAAGGACGACAATTACAACTTTATGAATGCGCAAGACTTTGAACAAATAAGCATTCCTGAACCAATGATCAACGCACCTAAATTTTTGAAAGAGGGTATGAAGTGCATGGTTCTTTTTAATACCGAAGATGATACACCAATGACGTGCGACCTCCCACAATACGTAGAGTATGACATCGCATATACCGAACCCGGCATACGTGGCGATACCGCAAACAGTGCGTTTAAGCCATCTACAATAGATATTGGTGTTGAAGTGCGGGTGCCTCTTTTCATCAATGAAGGCGATAGAATAAAGGTAGATACTTCGACCGGGCACTACCACGAGCGCGTTAAGAAATAATTTTTTTTATACAAAAAAAATCAATACGAAACCATAGCAGAAATGCCGTGGTTTTTTTTGACTATTTCGTTTGATGTGTTGATACCGTATCGGTATCTGTTTTAGGCCAATCTTCGCTACGCTCGATTCGCCTAAACAGTTACTCTAACGGCATTTACCATTCTAAGTCCAAAATAGTTT
>JAYSWI010000203.1:0-6278 GCA_043718125.1 Flavobacteriales bacterium | reverse complement strand
TAAGCCAGTTGGACCATAATCAGAATGGATTAACCTTCGAGTTCTCTGTGCTCAATTTCAACCCGAATAATGCAGTACGATATGAGTTTATACTTGAAGGATTGAATGCGGACTGGACAAGCACCGAAGGCGAATCCCATATTGCATTTAACGGGCTTGCATCGGGCAGCTACATTTTCAAAGTGCGAAGCGATAACGGAACAGGAGTATTCAGCGAAAAATTTTCTTCTCTCGCTTTTAAGATTCTTCCCCCGTGGTATGCAACCTTGTGGTTTCGTGTGGCTGCAATACTTGTTTTGATTGCAGCCGCAGTTTTCAGCTCACACAATTATACCAAATCGAAATTGAAAGGGCGCGAAGCAGAATTTGAAAAAATCCGTTTGGTGGAAGAAGAACGTTTGCGCATTGCCCGCGATATGCATGATGACCTTGGTGGAGGACTGTCAAGCATTCGAATGATGAGTGAAAGTGCCCAGAAACGCCCTGACCAGAACAAGCTAAAAGAAATTTCTACTTCTGCAACAGAGTTAGTTGAACGCATGAGGCAAATTGTGTGGGCACTCAACCAAGAGCAAAACACAGTAGAGGATTTGTGTTACTACATCATTGCATTCTCTCGCGATTTTCTGCGCAGACATGAAATTGAAGTTTCAATCAGCGAAGCTATTCACTCTGATTTCAAGCTTTCGTCTAAACAAAGAAGGAACCTTTTCCTCATGGTGAAGGAAGCATTGCACAATATCGTAAAACACAGCAGTGCTTCCAAGGTTGAAATTCATTTTGAAATGAAGGAGGTTGTTCTGAAAATTTCAGTGGCAGACAATGGCAAAGGATTGCCGCGTGTTTCGCAAAACCGGTTTGGAAATGGCTTGAGGAACATGAAACAGCGAATAGAGGAGTTGGGAGGAAATTTGGATTTCGTTTCGGAGAACGGGTTGAAGATTGAGTTGGCAATTTCCCTTCAATAAAATTCTCATCTAACAAAAGTTACTTGCGATCCATTCTTTTACCCCCCTTCTTTGCCCCTGCAAATGCTTGACGACAAACTCAACATAGCCATTGTGGAAGACAACCACGCCATCCGAAAAAACTTGGTGGAATTGATTCTTCATGAAAAATCGTTTCGATTGCTGGGTGAGTTCAGCAATGCAGAGGAAGCCTGCGATACCATTCCACACCTAATGCTCGAACTGGTGATGATGGACATCGAACTGCCAGGCATGTCGGGCATTGATTGCGTTGCCAAACTGAAACCACTTTGTCCCAAAACACAATTCATGATGTTCACTGTGTTCGAAGAATCCGAACAGGTTTTTAATGCGTTGAGTGCTGGCGCAAGTGGCTACATACTTAAAACCTCAAGCGAAGAAGAAATCATCGCGGCATTGAATGAACTTCATGCAGGTGGTTCACCTATGAGTCCGCTTATAGCAAGAAAAGTGGTGACCATTTTCCAGAAACAAAAGAAAGAGATGAAGGAAGTAGAATCACTTTCCTCACGCGAAAAAGAAATTCTTCAACTGCTTGCCGAAGGATTGTTGTACAAAGAAATTGGCGACAAACTGAACATTACGCTTGGTACTGTAAAACAACACTTGCATAGGGTCTATGAAAAATTGCATGTGAATAATAGAACCGAGGCTATTAATAAGGTTTTCAAGTAAGGCCGCATGCTCCCATAAGGCTGAAAGTGTTGAGTAGATTTGCTGCTTCAATCAATCATTACAAAATGAAAGTAGCAGTAGTGGGCGCCACGGGTCTGGTAGGCACCAAAATGTTGGAAATTCTTGCAGAAAGAAATTTTCCCGTTTCCGAACTAATCCCCGTAGCCTCAGAGAAATCGGTAGGTAAAGAAATAGAATGGAACGGTAAAAAATGGAAAGTGGTGAATATGCAAACCGCTTTGAATATGCAACCACAACTTGCATTGTTCAGTGCTGGCGGTAGCACTAGCCTTGAGTGGGCACCAAAATTCGCTGAGGCAGGCATTACAGTTATAGACAATTCTTCCGCATGGCGCATGGACCCAAAGAAGAAATTGGTGGTGCCAGAAATAAATGCAAGTGTGATAACTAAGGAGGATAAAATCATCGCCAATCCAAACTGCTCCACCATACAAATGGTGATGGTGCTGAAACCACTGCACGACAAATACAAAGTGAAGCGCGTGGTGGTAAGCACCTATCAAAGTGTGACCGGCACAGGCAAAGCAGCCGTTGACCAACTAATGAATGAGCGTGTAGGAGTGAACGGGGAAATGGCTTATCGCTATAAAATAGATTTGAATTTGATTCCGCAAATAGATGTTTTCATCAACAATGGATACACCAAAGAAGAGATGAAAATGGTGCATGAAACGAAAAAAATTATGTGTGACGATTCGATACAGGTTTCGCCCACTTGCGTGCGTGTGCCTGTGATGGGAGGCCACAGCGAAAGTTGCAATATTGAGTTTGAAAACACACCTGATTTAGATGAGGTAAAAAAATTGCTCGCCTCATTTCCCGGAATAATAGTGGTGGACGACCCCTCAAATTTCGAGTATCCAATGCCTCTTATTCATGCACACAACAAAGACGAGGTTTTTGTAGGTCGCATACGAATGGACGAGACGCAGCCCAACACCATCAACTGCTGGATAGTGAGCGACAACCTGCGCAAAGGTGCTGCCACTAATGCAGTGCAAATAGCAGAGAGCATGGTATCAAGTGGACTTCTCAATGCCAATGATCGCAGCGCAATTGGCGGCTAGCTAAACTCTGTGGACGTACACTAATAAAAAAATGAAATGATTTTACATAAGCGTTTCAATTCTTAAATAGTTTTGACCACAAACCAAAGTCCTTATGCACATCGGATTTAATCACCTCCACTCCGCCCTTCGTTGGCTCATCCTTCTTCTTCTTATTGCTACCATTGTCGATAGTGCTGTGCGCATGTATCGTCCATTTAAGGAGAATGAGAGAAAACTGGCCCTGCTCACGCTTATAGCCATGCACATTCAAGCCCTCATCGGACTGGTTTTGTTTTTCATTAGTCCCGTTATGAAAGGTTTTTTTACCGCAGGCGACATCATGAAAAACACAATGTCCCGCTTTTTTGTAGTAGAGCATTTGTTGGGTATGGCACTGGCCGTTGTGCTGGTAACGCTTGGTTATTCAAAAGCAAAAAAGCAAGCAGAATCTTGGGCAAAACACAAGATGCTGTTTTACTATTACCTCTTCGCATTCATTATTATTCTATTAAGTATTCCATGGCCATTCAGAGAAGTAGGCAAAGGGTTGGGCTGGTTTTAATTTTAGCAACAACTGTATTTTGTTTTAATCAATGCAACACTTCTAATTCAGAAAAAAGTGCTGCTGTGCCGCAGCATTTAGATGTGGCTGAAATAAAAAAATTGTATGGTGTAAAATGTGGAATTTGCCACGGTGACGATGGCAAATTAAACTACGCAGGAGCAAAAGACATTTCCCTTTCCACCATGACCAAAGAAGCCATTGCCGCACAAATAAAATATGGCAAAGGAACTATGCCACCTCAAAAAGGAGTGCTATCCGAAGAGGAAATGGAAGTACTTGCTACATACTCAATGTCGTTACGCCAACACTAATCTTTTGCAATAAATATTGTTTTGATAGAAAAAAAATTACACGCCACACACAAAGAGCAAGAGACCTGCATACTTGTTGGAATAATTACACAAAAGCAAACACGCGAGCAGCTAGATGAATATTTGGACGAGTTAGAATTTCTGGCCGAAACCGCCAATGCCAAATGCCTCAAGCGATTTACACAAGGCATGGAAAAACCAGATTCCAAAACATTTGTAGGCAGCGGAAAACTGCAAGAAATAAAACAATACATCATTTCGCACAAGCCACACCTTATCATTTTTGATGATGAATTAGCTCCTTCACAAATACGAAATCTGGAACGTGAGTTTGGAGAATTAGAAGTAAAAGTGGTGGACAGAAATAATTTGATCCTCGACATTTTCGCAAGCAGGGCACGCACTGCGCACGCCAAGAAACAAGTGGAGTTGGCGCAATACGAATACATGCTCCCACGCCTTTCGCGCCTGTGGACACACCTGGAAAAACAACGTGGAGGAATTGGGATGCGCGGCCCTGGCGAGCAAGAAATAGAAACGGATAGAAGAATAGTGCGCGACCGTATTGCGCTTTTGAAAGAACAACTGGAAGACATCGACAAACAGATGGCCACGCAGCGGGGCAATCGCGGGGCACTGGTGCGAGCGGCAATAGTGGGCTACACCAATGTGGGCAAAAGCACCATCATGAATTTGCTCAGTAAAAGTGAAGTTTTTGCCGAGAACAAACTCTTCGCTACCCTAGACACTACGGTGCGAAAAATGGTTATTCAGAACGTTCCTTTTTTACTCACCGACACTGTTGGGTTTATCAGAAAACTTCCGCATCAGTTGATAGAAAGTTTTAAAAGCACACTGGACGAAACACGCGAAGCCGATTTGCTTATTCATGTGGTGGATATTTCGCACCCACAGTTTGAAGACCACTACAATGTCGTGAACACCACCTTGCGCGACATTGGTGTAGCCGACAAACCAACAGTACTCATATTTAATAAAATAGACGCATACACCTACATCAAAAAAGATGAAGACGATTTGACTCCGGCCACTAAAGAAAATCTTTCACTCCAGGAGTTGCAGCAAACCTGGATGGCACGGATGAACAACAAAGACGTCATCTTTATTTCGGCCAAACAACGGCAAAACATAAGCGAACTCCGCGATTTATTATATGAGCATATCCGGCAGATACATGTTGTGCGATATCCGAACAATGATTTTTTGTTTTGATTTGTAGAGCTGGCATTCAGCCAACAAAAACCAATCTGACAATATCTGTTTTCAACCTTCTTGGGCCATGAAGGCGGTTGAGCTTTTCTCTCAACCACAGTGGTGCAAAGAGTGCAGATTTACTTCAGAGCTTTATAGTAGTTTTTCAGATATCGTTTTTTAAAACGCGTTTCTTTTTTGGAACACGGATTGAACGGATCTGCACAGATTTGAAAAATTGTTTTTCGCTTTTTTGAGTTGCGATAAAAGGTTTCTTCAAATGCGATTTTGTAAACTCATCATTGAATATGTCCAGAATTGCTAATTGAAGCCATAGAATAATCGTGCGAATGAAATGAGGCTTCATAACTAAAATTCAAAAGCCAGTTCTGAATGGGTCAAATCACGGTACCCGCATACATCTCCATACTCACACAAGTACAGACTAGATTCCTATCACCAAAAGCATTGTCCACACGACCCACAGCCGCCCAGAATTTATTCTCGCGAAGTCCTGCAACAGGGTAAGCTGCTTCAGTTTTACATTCTATCTGAACAACGGGCTTAAATACAGGCGCTCCATCGTTTGCTCAATTCTAAAGAACCAACAGGGTTTGTTGCCAATTAAACCTTCACTAGTTTCTCCACCAACTCCTTGGAGCGGATAGCATCCATGCCAACTATGGGAGTAGCATAAAGGAATGGCGGATCGCTTACAAACTTTGAAAGTAATCCGCTTTCAATAGCTGTAAAAAGCAAAGCCTTGGTTCTTGCTTGTAGTTTGTAGGTTTTACTCTTTTCTAGTGCACCCGAATCACCGAGCACAAAGGTGTCCTGATGGTCAATGTCCACATTTTGGTAAACCAATTTTTCGCGCAGCATCCATTCTGCAATCTCTGCTGCTTCTGTTTCACTTTTGGTGATGATGTGTATGGTTATCATGTTGTTTCGTTTTTTTTGTTTATGCTTTCATCACTCAATTACGCCTAGCAAAAAGGCCAACTCATTCTCTGCTATCCTCAGTTTCAGACGTAAGTCAATGAGCTTGTTTTGCGCATCAGCAAATTGTAGTTCACGTTGGTTTACCAGAAATAGGGAACTCTCTCCGTTGAAAAATTTGATGCGCTCGCCATCCAGGAGTGTGAGGTAGTTCTTCACATTTCTTTCTGAGAGCAACACTTGTTGGCGCAGCAGAAACACACTTTCATAAGTAGCGCGCGCTTTGTTTTTTACGTCTTGGGTTTTCTGTTGTTGCTCCCATGTCAGTTCTTGTAGTTTGATGCTTGTCAATTCAAGTGCACCTCGCTCCGCGCGCAGCAGTGTAGGAAAACTAAAGTCCACACCCCACTTGTAGTTATTGGTGCTGAAGTTGACATCTGAAGCGCGGCCAATAGGCTCAGCCAGCAGATTGTAGTTCAGATTCAGTTTTGGTTTCAGTTTTTCACGTTTCATATCG
>JAYSWI010000202.1:0-6286 GCA_043718125.1 Flavobacteriales bacterium | reverse complement strand
TCCAAACCATCAAGAAAAATCTCACCAGAAGTGGGGTCATCTAAGCGCAAAATCAAATTGGCCAAAGTGGTTTTTCCGCTGCCCGTTCTGCCAATGATCGCAATTTTTTCGCCTCTGTTTATTTTGAATGAAACATTATTTAAGGCTTTAATACCGCTGTCCGGATAGGTGAAGCAAACACTTTTGAATTCTATTTCACCGCAAATTGCAAAAGGTGCATTGGCACTATTGACAATAGCTGGAGGTGTTTGCAAAAAAGCATTGATACGCTGCTGACTGGCCTCTGCTTTTTGAACAAGGCTTGTAACCCAGCCTACACTTGCAAAGGGCCAAGTGAGTAAGTTCACATAAAATACAAATTGAACAATAACACCAATGGATATTTCTCCAGCCATCACTTTTTCAGCACCAACGAAAATGGTAAGAGCAGTGCTCAATCCAACGAGCAAAACAATCACAGGTATGAAGGCAGCGTCCGCCTTTACCAGACGCAAAACTCTACTTTTATATAAGTCGCATTCATCTTCAAATTCTTTTGCAAACTGTTTTTCTTTATGAAAAGCTTTGAGCACACGTATGCCACTTATCGATTCTTGCACCAACGAACTCAACTTGCTCTGTTGGGCTTGCACACGTTCAGATCTGCGGTGCATGATCTTACTTACATAAAAAATAGCAACCATCATAAATGGCAATGGAGAAAGTGTATAAAGTGTAAGTTCCACATCTATCCGAAGCATCACCACCACGCACATAATAACGAGTACTATCATACTCAAGGTGTACATCACAGCAGGGCCTAGGTACATCCGCACACGATTGACGTCTTCGCTGATGCGGTTCATCAAATCGCCTGTGCGGTTGCGTTTGTAAAAGGCCATATCCAACTTTTGATAATGATCAAAGACTTCATTCTTCAAATCATATTCAATGTATCGCGACATGACAATAATGGTTTGTCGTTGATAAAAAAGAAACACGCCTTTGATGGCATATATGACGAAATAAGCCACTGCAAGTATGAGCGCAATTGATAAAACAGTGCGTTGAAATGAATTCTGATTGAGCAAAATTGTTGCATCTAATTGATTGCTGAACATTGATGAGATAAGGTGCATACTAGCGGGTTTTTCCACCCCAATTTCAAGTGCACCATTCTTTAATTGTTCAGATGCTTGTATGGCTTGTGTCAAAAAATCGATGCCATCACGCACCAGCACAGGAGCGTAAACATTGAAAAGATTTCCCAAAGCAATAAACAGAAATCCCAAGAACAATCGTCCACGGTATTTCCAAAAATATTTATTGAGATAACTTAAACTTTTCATAATTGAAGATTGCCTCCATGCAATGAATCAAATTTTTTCAATTGATTTTGTATCGAAAAAATTGCTCACTTATTGGGACAAATATTTTTAGTTTTGAAATGCAATTTTGTCTTCTAACAATTTTTTTAAACCAAACATTTCATCTCGCAAACGTGCAGCTTCCAAAAAGTCGGTGTCTTTGGCGGCCTTATCCATAGCACGTTTCGTTTGTTCAATTACTTTTTCCAACTGAGGCGTTGTAAGTTGAGAAATAAGCGGATCAGCCGCAATGCTTGGCCGCTCATCAGGCTCTACATAAAAATTCTTTGTGCGTTTGTCAATCAATCCACTCTGTTCAAAAATGGTGGTGTTGCCTTTCTGCACTTGTGTTGGAGTTATTCCATGCGCAGCATTATAGATGACTTGTTTTTCTCTTCTTCTGGTGGTCTCTTCAATGGTTTGTTCCATACTTTTTGTTACCTTATCAGCATACATCACCACGCGCCCATTCACGTTGCGTGCAGCGCGACCGGCTGTTTGCGTAAGCGATCTGTGACTTCTCAAAAATCCTTCTTTGTCCGCATCCATAATTGCAACAAGGGATACTTCGGGCAAGTCCAAACCTTCACGCAAAAGATTTACACCAACCAAAACATCAAATTTTCCTTCTCTCAAATCGCGCAAAATTTCGACCCTATCAAGCGTAACAACTTCACTGTGTATATATCGGCATTTGATGTTGAGCTTGTCCAAATATTTGGAGAGTTCTTCTGCCATTCTTTTTGTCAAAGTGGTGACTAAAACTCTTTCGTTTCTTTCGATGGTTTTATGTATTTCTTCCAACAGGTCATCTATCTGATTAAGTGATGGTCGCACTTCTATCGGAGGGTCCAACAATCCCGTTGGGCGCACCACTTGCTCTACTACAATGCCCTCACACTTTTTCAATTCGAAATCTGCGGGTGTTGCGCTCACATATATTGTTTGCGATTGCATGCTCTCCCATTCATCGAACATCAGTGGGCGATTGTCCATAGCACTTGCAAGCCGAAATCCGTAGTCCACCAAGTTCACTTTTCGAGAACGATCACCGCCATACATTGCTCCTACTTGCGATACCGTCACATGGCTTTCATCTATTATCATCAAGTAGTCTTTAGGGAAATAATCCAACAAACAAAATGGGCGTTGGCCCGGCTGGCGCTTATCAAAATAACGCGAATAATTTTCAATGCCCGAGCAATATCCCAATTCCTTCATCATCTCAATATCATAGCTTACACGCTCTTCCAAGCGTTTTGCTTCGAGTGCTTTTCCATTTTCTTCAAACGCTTTTGTTTGTCTGGCCATTTCTTGTTGTATTTCCCATATCGCTTCTGTCATCGTTTCGCGACTGGTTACAAAGAGGTTGGCGGGATAAATTTTTATGGTCTCAAACGTCATTATTTTTTTTCCGGTTTCGGGGTAAATCGTTTCTATACTTTCTATTTCGTTACCCCAAAATGTAACGCGAACTGCGTAGTCGGCATAAGCTAAAAAAACATCTACGGTGTCACCATTTACTCTGAAACTACCTCTTGAGAAATCATTGCGAGAGCGGCTATAAAGCGAGTCCACCAAACGATACAACAAACCTTGCCTGCTCAACGCTTGACCTTTGTGTAAATCAATTACACTTTTGTGAAACTCCACAGGATTCCCAATGCCATAAATACATGAAATGCTTGCCACCACTATCACATCCCTTCTTCCGCTCAACAATGCGCTGGTAGCACTCAATCGGAGTTTTTCTATTTCATCATTGATAGACAAATCCTTTTCTATGTAAGTGCCTGAACTTGGCAAAAACGCTTCTGGTTGGTAGTAGTCATAATAGCTCACGAAATACTCGACAAGATTTTCAGGAAAGAAATTTTTGAACTCAGAATAAAGTTGAGCAGCCAGTGTTTTATTGTGCGAAAGAATGAGTGCTGGTCTTTGTGTTTGTTGCAACACATTGGCAATAGTAAAAGTTTTTCCGCTACCTGTAACGCCAAGCAGCGTTTGATATTTATCGCCACGCTGCACGCCTTGCACAAGCTGCTCGATGGCCTGAGGTTGGTCGCCACTTGGGGTGTAATTGGAAATGAGTTTTAAAGACATTTTGTGAGATATGAGTTGGATATCTAAATCCTAACAGAAAAGCACCTGTTTTCTATTTGTGCAAAGATGTTCTTGTAATCGAGTTTAGGGTGTTGCAAAAAAATAATATTCTAATTTTTCCAAGTGAATAGCCGCATATCATATTTGCAGGAAATACATTACCAACTCAATCTAAAATTCTAAGTCGTATATGAAACTAATATCGTTCAACGTAAATGGCATAAGAGCTACAGTAAAAAAGGGCCTCTATGATAGTATTATCAAAATGAATCCTGATATAATAGGTTTTCAAGAAACCAAGGCAAACGATGCACAAGTTGCTGAGGCATTGGTTGGCATAAGTGGTTATCATATATACTCCAATAGTGCCGAGAGGCTAGGATATAGCGGCACTGCGGTGCTCACTAAACAAAAACCTTTAAGTGTTTCAAAAGGAATTGGAAAGCCAGAACATGACAAAGAAGGAAGGACGCTAACACTAGAATTTGAAGATTTTTTTCTCATCAATTGTTATGTTCCAAATAGCGGACAAGAGCTTTTGAGATTGGACTATCGCCAACGTTGGGATAAGGACATGCTGGCATATTTAAAAAAATTGGAGAAGAAAAAGCCCATCATTTTTTGTGGTGATTTGAATGTGGCTCACAAAGCAATTGACTTGGCAAATCCAAAACCGAATTACAATAAAAGTGCGGGTTTTACGCAAAAGGAAATAGATGGCATGGACGCACTGCAATCCAATTTTATTGACACTTTTAGAAGTCTATTTCCCGACACTGTCAAGTATAGTTGGTGGAGTGCGCGCTTTAATTCGCGCGAAAAAAATGTGGGCTGGAGGATCGATTATTTTCTTATATCAAAAGCAATGTTGCCTTTATTGGATGATGCTTTTATACTCAATGATGTTCTTGGTAGCGACCATTGCCCTGTGGGAATTGAATTGAAAATGTAGATCGGATTAACGGCTTAAGTCTTATTGTTATGGCTAGCGCAGAAATCGCAGAAATACGCAGAAATTTTTCAATTCTAAATATTTAATGAAGGTGATTCAAGGCGAACTTTTTTTGGTCAACTAATACAAGTTCGTGCGGATTTGACCACACTTTGAACGAGAAAAAAATTTCTGTGTATTTCTGCGATTTCTGTGCGCGAAAAGGATTTAAACAATACTTGCTGTGGCTAAAGCAGTATAATCCGATAATCCGAAATGTAGAAATGCAAGAAGCCAACTCGATTTTTGCTGAGAGAAATTTTGGGTGGTCTCGTCCAAAAAAAAAAGCCTTTTTGTTTTTCAACAAAAGGACTTTTTTTTATTCGTAGAAAATTTGGTCCTTATCTCAACACAGTCACATTGCCATTGTATGCTTGATTCAATTGCTTGTCAGAAAATGCAATCGCAATGCTGTACGTGAAGTTATCGTTGTGTGTATAGTATTCTCCGCCTCTTGCGTTTCCAAGCCAACCTTCTTCTGGATTTTCAGTTTTGAAAACCACCTCTCCCCAACGATTCATAATTAGAAATTCATAGTCCTTGATGAATTGCGTATCGCTCATCACAGGTTTGAAAATATCGTTTACTCCATCATTGTCAGGCGTGAATGCGTTGGGAATAAAAATGTAATAGGTATTGTCAATGTTGATGGTTTGCTCAAAAACGTCAGTGCATCCAAATTCGTTGGTCACGGTTTGTGTTGCCAAGTATGTTCCGCCATGTTGGTAATGATGCACAGGGTCTGAATCTGCACTCACGTCTCCGTCACCAAAGTTCCAATAGTAACCTACTGCTCCCATGCTGCTATCTGCAAAAGCCACATCCAAGTCATAAATAATATCACCACTTGGACTATAAACAAAACCAGCGGTTGGCAGGCCAAATACTTCAATCAAGTTTTCAAAAAGCTCAGTGTTCTCGCAGCCATGTATGCTGGTGGCTATAACCTGCACATCATAAAGTCCTGCGCTGCCAAAGGTGTGGTTAGGATCCACCTCCGAACTTTGTGCCGCACCTCCAAATGTCCAAGAATATGTGTTGCCGTTTATAGTGCTATTCTCAAACGAAACATCAAGCGGTGCGCAGCCATTGAACGGAAATGGGGTGACATCAATCTCTGGCGTTGGATGAATGGTGTAGGTGGATTCAAAAGAATCGCTACATCCTAAATCATTATATACAATCAACTCTATATCGTGTGCTCCAACTGCATCAAAACTAAATGTTGGCGTTATATCATTTGAGTAATTAACACCATCCACCACCCATTGGTAAGTGCTTGCGCCATTTGCGTCCACAACTGAATTAATAGATTGTAAAGGCATACAATTTTCGATGCTGCTCAATTGAAATGTAGTGGTTGGTTGGTGTTTAACCGTTACCCATTGCGATGTGGAGTCGCTGCAAGAGAACGCATTGGTTGATCGCAATTTTATTTCGTAATCAATATCTGCCGCACTAGTGTTGATGTATTCAAAACATCCATTAAAGGCATTGATTTCTGTTCCCTCACCAAAACTCCAAACTTGCGAGGTTGAGCCAGTAGTGTTGTTGTCAGTGCAAACCATCATTGGGCTGCACGAGATAGAAGGCGTTACGCTCATGAGCACATCAGGCTTTGGATGCACTGTGTAACCCATACTTGCTGCAGCGGAACATCCATTGGCTTCTTGTACAAATGCAGTAACGAAGTAATTATTTCCATCAGAATAAGTATGAAAGGCATCAGTTCCCTCATAGAAATTTAGGTCTCCGGCATCCCAATCTATTGTCAGAATATTTCCAGTTGTTGTTGCGCTGAAATGCACTTCTTCGCCTGGGCAGGATGCTTCCAAATCGCTCGAAA
>JAYSWI010000201.1:0-2194 GCA_043718125.1 Flavobacteriales bacterium | reverse complement strand
AGGCGTGCGCGGATCTATCATCAGTTCGTACCCTATTTTTTTATCTATCTTACCTGATAATTCTATGCGTGCTTTAAATAATCGGAAGCCGTCAGGATCCAAAAGGGAATCTCCGTTGGTATTAAATTCTCGCAAATAGTGCATGGCCACAATGCCCGAAACTTTGACCTTGGGTTGTTTTTTTTTGCTTTTTGCGGTGGAGTCTGCTCGTGCTGGTGTGCCCAGTTGTGCGGTGGTTTGAATCATAAGTCCAAACAGTATTAAGAAGGTCAGAAAAAGTGTTTTGCGTTTCATAAGAATGAATTTTTTGAAGTTTAGAAAACAACATTCGCAATTCATTCTGTATAAAACTTGGAGAATCAATACTTCATAATAAAAATGTGGATATGATCGTTGATTGAATAATGGATCGATAATCCGCTGACTACACATATTTGTTTTACTATGGAAAGGCCCAACCCAACTGCTTCTTGCGATGTACTATTTTTTTGAAAACGCTCAAACATTTTGTTTGGGTCTGTATTAAAAATTTTTCCGGAGTTAGAAAAAACAACAGATGTGGTGGTTACTTCAATTCGTATTTCGCCATGCTCATAGTTGTGTTTGATGGCATTGCTCAAAATGTTGGACAATAGAATATCGGCAAGTTGTGGGTTCAAAAAAAGTGTTGGATGGGCCTGTATGTTTTTTGTGACAACTATGTTTTTGAATGTCAACATTTCGGCCAGCGTCTCGAGTTTTTTTTCTATTGCCTCCACCAAATCAAAAGGCGTTGTATCGTGAAATTGCCTGTTTTCAATTTTTGAAAGAAGTAATAATGATTGGTTCAGTTTTGAAAGGCGATTAGTTGTTTCATAGGATGCTTGCACCAGCTTCGTTTGTTCTTGCGACAAACTATTGCCCTGAATCAAAAGTTCAAGTTTGGCTCTTATGATGGCCAGCGGTGTTTGTATTTCATGCGAAGCGTTTTCAGTAAATTCTTTCAGGTTGTGGTAGTCTCCACTGACGCGATTGGTTAGGTTTTGCAGTTCTTCATTTAAGGTATTGAATTCTGAAATACTTTCTTTTTCAAACGTGGGAAGGCTGCGCTCATTGACATCAAAAGCCTTCAACACTGCAAGTGTTTTGAAAAAAGGTTGCCACATTTTTTTTGAAAGCCAATTTGTTACCACAAAAAGTAAGGCAAGCATTAAAACGGCAATAAGGGCAAGCGACCAACTAATTTTTTCAATCAGGTCGTCCGATTCATACAAGGGGCTACTGATGGTTGCTGCATACAATGCATCATTCAGTGATATGGGAAAAAGTAATTGTTTGAAGGGTTGAGATTCTTCTTCCCACGGCATTGTCAATGATGTGTCGCGCAGAGCAGCTTCAAATTCAATTTCCGCTATTTCGAATGAAACGGTAATACCCATTTTCAATTCGGAATGTGGCAGGCGCATGGAGTCTTCCACAAATTGTTCGATGTATTCTTTTTCCAGAAAAAGATTTTCAGTAAAGTCTTCTTCAAGATCGTGACGCAGGAAAAGAAAAAAAACGACACCACCAAAAGCCAGCAATACAGTAGTGAGTAATAAATAATACAGGCTTGTGCGTGTCAATAAATTCATGCAAATGAAAATTTGTAGCCCATGCCATATACAGATTGAATCAAATCCTCATGTCCACTATCGGTAAGTTTTTTGCGCAAATTTTTGATGTGGGAATAGACGAAATCGTATGAGTCGGCAGCATCTGCATCTTCACCCCACAGGTGTTCTGCTATTGCTTCTTTGGTGAGCACACGGTTTTTATTTGAGATGAAAAAGAGCAATAGGGCAAATTCCTTTTTGGTTAGTACAACCTTTTTTTTGTTGATATATGCTTCTAACGATTCAGGTAAAATGCGCAGGTTGCCGACAATAACTTCTTTGTTCCCTTCAAAATTTCTTCTGCGCAAAACCGATTTGATGCGCGAATTCAATTCCGAAAGGTGAAATGGTTTTGTGATGTAATCGTCAGCACCCAAATCAAGCCCAATAATTTTATCGTCCAACGAATTTTTTGCAGAGATGATGATGATGCCTGTTTTAGGATGGTTTTTTTTAATGCTCTTCACTATATCCAGTCCATTGCCACCCGGAAGCGTGATGTCAACTAGAGCACAATCGTATTGGCTCATGGCTGCTTTTTCTTCACCAGCTAGGTAATT
>JAYSWI010000021.1:0-2919 GCA_043718125.1 Flavobacteriales bacterium | reverse complement strand
AATGATAGTAGTGCAAACCATGCACGAACGCAAGATGAAGATGAACGAACTATGCGATGGTGTGATTGCTTTGCCTGGAGGCTTCGGCACATTTGAAGAGCTATTTGAAATACTCACTTGGGCACAATTGGGCCTGCATAAAAAACCCATAGGCCTGCTCAATGTGAATGGCTATTACAACCACCTCGTTGCAATGATGCAACACATGGAGAACGAAGAATTACTCAGCCCGCGCAGTCACCAGATGGTCTTGGTGAGTGATGATATTCAACATTTGTTGATGCTAATGGAAAATTACGCAGCTCCAGAAGTGCCAGAGTGGATGAAGAGCGAGGAGGTGTAATGTTTTTTCGATGAGCGCACTTGGAGTTATTTCTTAGTAAAAAGGGCTGGCCTATTTCGCACTAGCCAACGGAAATAATTGATCATGGCTGCATATCAGCATTGCTCCATTTTTCTTTGTGGTCAAAAATAAAAACGGCCATTTGTAAATTCACAAATGACCGTTTCAAAAAAGTTGAAAATTTTATTTATCGAGTAATATTCAAAGGCAAAATGGAAGTGTTTTTTTCTCCTACAATTCGCACGTAATAACATCCTGAAGCCAAGGTTGAAACAGCGACAACGCCATTTGGTTGAGGGCTTGTTTGAACCATTCTACCAGTTGCATCGAAAATTTCGATGCGAGAAATTTTCTCTGTTGAGGTCGTTTTTATTTGTACAAAATCATTTGCAGGATTGGGGTAAAGCATCCAATCGGTCATTACTGTTTCATGCACATTATCAGGACAATCTACATTTACGCTGATGTTCATTGACGCCAGCACTGAGCCTTGTAAGTATTGTAATGCGCCTACTTCAATGTTGCCAAGAGTGGCTACCACATTTATCATTTCCAAGAAGGAGGGTTCTTGTGTAGAAAGGTCCAATTCATAACAACCATCGGGCAAACAAAACTCTGCGGTATATGCAAATCCATCTGGAATAGTAAGCACCCAGTCGTTGATTGTGATGTTTTCAAACTGCAACGCAAAATTTACTATGTCATAAAGTTCATCCACATTTTCGCCCGTCACTGTAAGCAGGATGGTGTTGTCTTCACAACCACCTTCAACGCCTGTAACTATGACCGTTGTGCAATAGGTGTCCTCACATTCTCCATTGGTAATGGTTAAGCAAACGATAAAGGTTCCATTGGTTTCGTACCAAGCATTTCCAAATTGTCCATCGCTGCTGGTGCCATTGCCATAGTCCCAATGCCACTGCGCGGTGCCGTCAATTGTGGAAGTGTTTTGAAATTCGATGTGGCCAGCGGTGTTGGTGTAGATAGGTAGGAAAGAGGCACCGCAACTTCCACCGTTAACACAGTCGCTATTGACACCAAAAGTGATATAAACCAAGTTGGTATTTACAACTTCTACATTTTGAATTAGAGAAACATTGGCATGGGTAACAAAGTAGTTGAACAAGTCTGCATTCGCCATATTCATTCCTTCCAATACTAGTGTGTAGCAGCCGTCTTCTAAACAAAATACCTCATCAAAATATTGGTCGTTTGGTGTGTATTGGGCCACTCCTGTGTGAAGTATAACATCATTGTGTTCAATATACCAGTATGCTGCCGAAGGGCCGCCTTCGAGCACGTAACTATCAAGGCTAAGTATTACATCAGTGCAAGTTGGTTCGCATGGCTGCACTATAATGGTAGTGAAAAGCTGCCAGCCCGGGCAAACAGCATTGCTCATTACACACTGCACCACATAAGTGCCGGGTTGATTATATATGTGTGTAATAAAATGACCACCCTCCATTGTTGTTCCATCACCAAAGTACCAAACAAATTCTTCGCCTTCCACAAAACTGCCTGCTTCAAATAGCATTTCCAAACAGACCTCGCCTGGGCCACTCCATATCTCTTGTGGGCAAAGGCTTACTTCACATGCGTTGGCTTGCACGGTATATAACAAGGTTATTGTTTCATTGCAACTAGCCGAGAAGTAAGTTAGAGTAACGATGTAAAGACCGTCCACTTCATATTGATGATTAGTAATTGTAGTGCCATCTGTGTTGGGCGAGCCATCGCCCCAGTTCCAACTTACAGTCATGCCTTCTGCACCGGCACCGGCTTCGAAGTGATAGAGTCCACAGTCATTTACTTGCCAACCCCAAATAAAATCCGGACAACCGTCATTGTTGTTGTCGCCACCACATGCTTCTACGTTTAGTGTGGTACAAATTTCAAATCCACTTGGGCAGCTTTCTGTTGTTCCTTCTGCACAAACATCATACAGACCCGGTTCCATATACATGTGCATAAATTCTATTTGACCATAGCCTTCATTGTCACCAAAATGCCAACCAATGTTGCCATAAGGCGAATCGCTGCCCCAATTGTTCACGCTAAATTCGAATTGGTGGCAATTGATTTCATCTGAAATAAGTATTTCTGTTGGGCATATTTCTTCGCCAGAATAAATAGTGATGCAATCTTCTTGAATGCCACATGCTTCACTTTCATACCAAGCACATATAGTATAACTACCGTTGTCGGCATATACATGATCCACTACCCAAGTGGCTTCTAGTATTGGCGAATCGTCACCAAAGTTCCAGTGCATTGGGAGGGCTTCTGGTGTGCCATAAGCGGTCAATGTAAAATGATTGTTTTCAGTTTGTACAGCAGCAATTTCAAATTCGCATAGCGGTTGTATGCAGTCTATAATGATGGTTTCGCACACCACATAAGGCTCACAATTTGGAGCGTAACGGGTGACACATAATTCGTAAGTTCCATTTTCAAAATACACATGTGTGTCCATGTTGCTGGTAGTAATGGGTGCTGTGCCATCGCCCCAATTCACCAAAAATGTTATTCCCTCTAATGGTTCTGGTGCATTGTACAAATGAAAGTAGTGGCAT
>JAYSWI010000003.1:0-2959 GCA_043718125.1 Flavobacteriales bacterium | reverse complement strand
TTTGAATTACTTGCGCTGTCGTTGAATCTTGCATTTGCGGTGCGCAAATGTAAATTGGCGTTGCTAAAATGACTGGTCTGTTAAATTATTGCCACTGCACAATATGCTGCTGACAATTGCGCTTAGACTTTGGCAATGGTTGAACTTGTTCATTTCATCGATACAAATTACTTCTTTGGATAAAAGTGAAAAGAATTTTTATCGATTGAAAGAAATTAGTTTTACTTTCGAATTGCTTTTTAATAGGAAACCCAATTGTATTTGAAACCATGTTGGAAATGTGTAAGCAAGTGCTGACCAAGGTCAGCTTCGACAGATTCCTTTTCCGAAAGGAACTGCAAAAGGCCATAAGATGGCTCACTGGTGAAGATTTACGTGCGTTGAAACAGTGGTGTGTTGATCAGTACGGTCAAACATATCGCGACATCATCATCTCGTCATTCCGCCCTGTGATGTGAAAAAAAAGTTTAACCCAATGGAAGCCGTTTCGAAATACCGAAGCGGCTTTTTCTTGCCATCCTTCGCCACTTTATTGTAACCTATAATTTTCTAAAACTTATACTGAATGAAGTGCCGTTGGAATCGGACTTAATCGCCATTTTAGCATCAAGCTGTTCCAAAAGTGAATACACCAATTGAATGCCCAGACTGTCGTTCTTTTCAAATAGAAATGTTTTTGGTAAGCCAACACCATCATCTTCTATGGTCAAAAAAACATTGCCTTGCAATTCTTCATGTAAATTCACTTTAAGCACACCTTTGTTTTTTCCTTTCCATGCGTATTTCATCGCATTGCTAATTAGCTCGTTTACTATAAGGCCGCATGGAATACTTTGATCAAGGCTCAAATACACATCATCCAATGTGGTTAATAGTTCAACACTACAGTCAGCTCTTCGGTAGCTCTGCACCAAGTTGTTTACGATGGTGGAGACGTATTGAGTAAATTCAAGCCTACCGAAGTCCGCTGTGCGGTACAATGTTTCGTGAATAAAAGACATGCTCTTTATCCTCTGCTGGCTTTCTTGCAAAATATTAAGTGTAACAGGATCTGAAACATAGCTGGCTTGTAGGTTTAAAATACTACTAATAATTTGCAGATTGTTCTTTACTCTGTGGTGCACCTCCTGCAGCAAAACTTCTTTTTCTTTGAGCGAGTCGCGAACTTGGCGATCCATTTGTTTCCTTTCCGAATTATCATAAACCAAACATGAAATCTGCTCCAGATTATCATCCATATAAACAGGATTAAGAAAGGCTTGTAACCATACTGTTTGTCCACGTTTATTCTTGAGGGCAAATTCCAACTGTTGTGGGCGGCCTTTAAAAGTATTTTCAAATGCTGTTAATTGCCCTTGATAAAAGTCTGGGTCCACATGCTTTTTTAATATCTTAACAATGTCCTTTCCAAGGGTTACATTTTCTTCGTAGAATTCTTTCATCCATGATGCAAAGTTCTTATTCATGGTGGTAATCCTGAACCTGCTGTCAACGGTCCACATCATCAAATTCTCTGTACTGTTAATGACTGATTCGAGTTTGGCCTTTTGCTCTAACGCCTCGCGTTGTTGTGTTTTTAATTTTTTCTGGGTTATTTTATGTTCTTCAATTTCTGATTTTAATACTGTGTTTATTTCTTCGATGAGACGCACACGCACTTGCTCTTCCACAAGTTGCTTTCTATCTGTCAGGTTGTTAAGCGTGATCTGAATACTTGGTTTATTTTCATATACCGTAAGTGTGCATTTTATACCAGCATCTAACTCGGCCCCTTCGGCATTGAGCAATTTTATTTCCTTGTAATCTTCCTCGCCTCCATTTCTTGTGTAATCCAAATCTCGCTTCATCACATTTATATATGCCGGTGAGATAAATTGTAAAAAATTAGCGTCATAAACCTCGTCTTCATCAGCAACGTTAAAGAATGAACATGCTGCATAATTAAGATACCTAATTTTTTCGTCCACCAAGATAATAACTCCGTTGGGCAAGTGCTCCAGAAGATTTCTAAAACGAACCACACTTTGCTCCAGTGCGTGCTCTATTTTCTTTTGTTCGGTAATGTTGTTAATAACATACGCTATTGTATCGTGATCTTTATAGCGCAATTGATTGCCGCGCATTTCTAAGTAAAGTGGCTCTCCATCCTTGTCATAAGATCGCAATTCAGTGTAATTCAAATCGGCCAATTCCAATGTGGTATCCACCCTGTGAATATCCTGTTGGTTAATATAATTGGCGAGCTTTTGTCCTAGAATTTCAGACCGTGAGTGGTAGCCAAATAGTTGAACAAACTGATCATTACAATCAATTATTTTTTCGTCTTTGCAAAACACAACACTTTCTTTAGTAACACTCGCAAGCGTTCTGTATCTCGCTTCGCTATCATGAAGTTCTATTTCCAGTTTCTTTTTATCACTAATATCTATGAGTATTCCGCTTATTACTTCCTCTCCGTTGGGTAGCTTTTCAAAATAGGCGTTTTCTAAACAAGTAGCGCTGCTTTGGTCTTTGCGCAACACCTCTATTTCATAATTGACAATTTGCGAATTGCTTCTTATTTGCTCAAGAAAATGATACCTATTGGCATCATTCTTATATAAAAACTTGGTATTGGTGCCAATCAATTCTTTTGGGCTTGAATAGCCCAATATTTTCGCAAAAGTTTCATTACAAGATTTGATTTCGCCTTCCGCTGTAGCATGGTAAACTCCAGCAATGTCCTTCTGAAATAGCTGTTTGTATTGCTGTAAATCATTATTCTGAATTATGTTACTCACCCGTAATATCAAATACGGAGTTGTTGTATTCCTTGCCACATTAAAATAAAAATAATGATCTGCCATTATTCTTGTTTCAATGTAAAAGAAATGTTCGGACAGATGTTGTTTTATTCCGTCTCGTTTTTCAGGTGAAACATTTATTCCTAAAGTTTCAAATATTCCTTTTCCATCGCTCG
>JAYSWI010000200.1:0-2202 GCA_043718125.1 Flavobacteriales bacterium | reverse complement strand
GTTGGAGCTGGCTATTGATATGCAGCAAAACGGTATGTCCTCAACAGGACTATCCTCCTCCATGCAAAGTGAATTGACAAGTATTGCAGCAGACCCTGAAAACTTGATGAATGCTACTGCGAGTTTGATGTTGGAGTTTTGGGGCGGTACACCGTACTTAGAATTCCTTGCATTGCCCGAAGGAGCAGAACCAAAATCGCAACGCATTAAAGGCAGCAATGATGTTGTAGAAATACAGACCATCAATGTATTCCCAAATCCTGCTAACGACAACATTCGATTCACATGTCTATTGCCAAGTGAAGCAGAGTCAGCCACACTTACTATTTACAATCCACAAGGACAAATAGTTGTTACGCTAAACGCACGTCAAACAAATGGCATCTTTGAATTGAACACCAAAGATTGGGCAGCAGGAATTTATCTTGCGGAACTTGTAGCAGATGGAATCAAGATGGGAACAACTTCTGTTTCTATTATTCATTAAGTAAGTCTAACCAACCACTCTTCTCCGCAAGAGAAGGGTGGTTTTTACCTTTTTGAATCATGAAACAGATTTTGATTTCAATAGCCTTTGCGCTACATTTAATTACAGGCTGTTGCCAGCAATTTGAAACTTTGTATAACCACAACGGATTTTCAAATGATGGCGGAGCTATTGTAAAAATTGAAGGGGGATATTTCACGACACATCTTGCCATAGACCCCGCAAATGGATATACTACTTTGGTTGCATTCATTGGCGATGATGGGGCTATTCTGTGGGATACATCATTAACAAGCACAACAGAAATGTTCTCACAATCCAATTGGAACACAAATATTTTACCCTCTCAAACTGAACAGGAAAAATGGGTTATTGGCAATTATAATTTTGCTCAGGATAATACTTTAGTACCGTTTCTTCAAAAGTATGGAACAGATGGTATAGTCAATCAGTTGATAGTTCTAGATACATTATATCAACAGAGCCCCAATGTTTATGGTGGCATCGCGACAAATATGGGAATCTTTCTTCTATGCAAAGACCACGACACTAACGATAATACCGAATTGTTGATAGCAAGATGTACAATAAATGGAGACTATTTGTGGCATCAGTCCTATGATACAGGTTTCACGTTTAATCCAAAGTGTATTGTAGATATTGGAGATGGCTTTGTGGTGGGAGGGTGGCGATATGCCAACTTAACAGACCAAGGCAACAACGATGGGCAACAATACATTAGGAAATTCAACTACGAAGGCGTTAGTCAGTGGATAGGTACACTGGCATTTGAAGACAATCCAAATCTGGGTGCTGTAGGAATTGTCAAATTAGACAATGGCAACTACCTATTCGCTGGAACAAAATTTATTGACAATGTGAGCATTCAACCGCTTATTGGCGAACTCGATGCTGCAACAGGTGATACCCTTTGGACAAAACTTTATTTCGATTCTGAGGAGTACGACCCCAATAATTTAGATGATTACAACTCTATCAATCGCATTCACGGATTCAAGAAACTTTCAGATGGTGGCTACTTAGGAGTAGGTGAGTGTCGTCATGAAATAATTCCTGATTCTGCCTTTGGCCCACTTGACAATGCTGCCTTCATGATGAAACTGGATGCAGAGTATAATCTGCTTTGGAAAAGAATTTATGTCCCAGAAGGCTATGCCGAATTAGATGCTTCACCTGCGCAATGTCAATTGAACGACTTTGTAGAAAATGAAGATGGCTCTATAACCGCGCTAGGACGTGTCTATATGTACACAGGAACTGGCCCGCAAGGCGGCTACATTCAAGATTCGTATCTCATTCGCGTAGATAGTTTGGGGTGTTTGGTTTCAGGTTGCGAAGTGGGGATAACGGAGTTTGAACCAAACCCAAAATTGCTGGTTTACCCAAACCCAACAAACGATGCAGTAACAATAGAATTCGCTCTCAAAGATGATTGGATTATTGACATTTACAATTCACAAGGGCAACTGGTTTTGCAGAGACAATTCAACCACTTCAACAAATGCACTTTGGATTTGCAAAGTCTAACTTCGGGGTTTTACACGTTGAAGTGTACTAACGGAAGTGAAAGCGTTTTCACCAACAAAATCATAAAACAGTAATACCATGAAAACATTATTTACCATCGTGCTTGCAGTGTCAACTCAATTTCTTTCTGCACAAACAGAACCATTGCCACTAACATCTGACGGCAC
>JAYSWI010000199.1:0-6344 GCA_043718125.1 Flavobacteriales bacterium | reverse complement strand
AAAAAAAACTGTAGTATGAAAAAATGATTTCTCATATTGTTTCATAAATGTAATGATACAAATAGTTTTCGGATTCCATAAAGAAAGGAAAAATATTTTTTGTTTTTGAGGGTTGGCGGGAGGTTGGGAAGAAGTGAGATATCAGACTTGAGATCTGAGACACGATACCCCCAGCATTCACATTCAATCATCTTTTCCATCCACCTACATTCGCCTCCTTACCAACATAGCGGATGAAGGATTCACATAAAATAAAGATACTTGTTACCGGCAGCAATGGCCAACTTGGGTGTGAGTTTCAGGCCATTTCATTGGCTTATCCCTCTTTCCAATTTGTATTCGCATCTAAGGCAGACATAGATATCCGACTTGAAAAACATTTGCACGAAAAATTGGCTGAATTGAAACCTGAAGCCATCATCAACTGTGCTGCATATACCAATGTGGAGTGTGCGCAAGACGAAGCAGAAGAGGCCAGGAATGGGAATGCGCTTGCAATAAAATATTTGGCTGAGGCGTGCAATGAGCATGATATTCTTCTTATTCATTTCAGCACAGACTATGTTTTTGATGGTGCAAAAAAAACGCCTTATACCGAAGAGGACAGCGTCAATCCATTAAACGTTTATGGCGAATCGAAATTGGAAGGCGAAAGAATTTTGGATGAAAACCTTGACCGCTATTTTATACTTCGCGCATCATGGCTCTATAGCACTTATGGCCATAACTTTTACAAAACAATGCTTCGACTGGCCAAGGAACACAATGAGTTGCAAGTGGTAAATGACCAATTAGCCTCGCCCACGTACGCCCGCTCTCTTGCCTGTGATGTAATGCTTTTGCTTGAAAAGGCACTCATTAAAAAGGAGTCATTGGAATACGGATTGTTCCATTACAGCGAAAATGGCGAAGCCTCATGGCATGAGTTCGCAAGCGAGATAATGAAACTGCATGGTTTGGTTATTCCAATTCATGCAGTGGAATCAAAAAATTTTCCAACCAAAGCCATACGCCCTGCATATTCAAAATTAGACAATACCAAATTTGAAAAACTTATTGGTCGCAAAATTCAAACTTGGCAAGAAGGCTTAAAAGCATGCGTGAAAAACGAATACTAAGAAATAACGTGAAATAAATGAATGAATTAGTAGAGATGACAGATGCTGCCATTGCAAAAGCCAAGAGTTGGCTAACACCATCGGTGGATGAAGAAACACAAAAAGCAGTGCAAGCATTATTGGTTGGCGATAGCAAGGCTTTGCTCGAAGCTTTTTATAGCGACCTCGAGTTTGGTACAGGCGGCTTGCGCGGCATAATGGGTGTGGGCACCATGCGTATGAATAAATACACCGTTGGGATGACAACCCAAGGTTTGGCCAATTACATATTGAAACAGTTTGAAGCCCAAATTTCCTCTGTTGCCATCGCTTATGATTCCAGAAATAATTCGAAATTTTTTGCAGATACCGCAGCGGCTGTCCTAGGTGCCAACGGAATTCATGTTCATCTTTTTGAACAATTGAGACCCACACCACTTCTTTCTTTTGCAGTGCGCGAGCTGCAATGTCAGGCCGGTATTGTTATCACCGCATCGCACAACCCCAAGGAGTATAATGGATACAAAGTGTATTGGGACGATGGTGCCCAAGTGCTGCCGCCACACGACAACGGCATCATTGCGGAGGTGCGAAATGTGAAAGGCATAAGCGATGTGAATTTTAACGGCAACCCTTCACTCATCACTTTTATAGATGAAAAAATTGAACCCGCTTATTTCAATCATTTGAATGCCATCATTCATTCTAAAGAGGAAATTAAGAATGCTGGAGACTTAAAAATTGTGTACACTTCTATACATGGTGCAGGCATCACGATGGTTCCAAAGGCACTGGAACTATTGGGTTTCAAAAATGTGCTTGTAGTAGAAGAACAAGCCATTCCTGATGGCAATTTCTCAACTGTAGTTTCTCCAAATCCGGAAGAGAAGGAAGCGTTGAAAATGGCTTTGGACTTGGCCGAAAAGGAAAATGCGGATCTAGTATTGGGCACCGACCCCGACACCGACCGGGTGGGTATTGCGGTTAGAAATAATGAAGACCAACTCGTTTTGCTCAATGGAAATCAAGCCGCTTGTTTGCTTGTTTATTATCAACTTCAACGCTGGAGCGAGAAGAACTGGTTGGATGGAAAACAATACATCGCGAAGACCATTGTGACCACAGATTTGCTGGAGGATATAGCAAAGGCATACCAAGTAAAGTGGTATAGTACCCTCACAGGTTTCAAATATATTGCAGGTGTAATTGGCGAAAAGGAAGGCATAGAAACTTTCATTGCAGGAGGCGAAGAAAGCTATGGCTATAGTGTTGGAGAGTTTGTTAGAGACAAGGATGCGGTGCTTTCTTCGGTGGTGATATGCGAGATTGCCGCTTGGTGCAAAGCAAACAATACTTCACTTTGGAAATTGCTTATGGAGATTTATGGACGTTTCGGATTGTATCACGAAACGTTGGTTTCTATCACTATGAAAGGGTTGGACGGATTGCAGAAAATAAACGAAATGATGGTGCAATTGCGCAAAGCACCGCCTACCATTTTGGGCGGTTCGCAGGTGATAGAAATGCGCGACATACAAGCCGGCTACAGCACTGATTTGCGCAGCGGTATAAAATCAAAAATTGCACTTCCGTCCTCCAACGTATTACAATTTATACTGGCTGATGGCAGCAAGATATCCGCCCGCCCCAGCGGCACTGAGCCCAAAATAAAATTTTATTTTTCACTCAAAGAAAAATTTGAAGGGGCCAGGCAATATGTAAAGCAAGTGCGCGAAATTGAAAAGCGAATTGGAATTATTCAGCGTGAACTTGGTGTATAAACAACTACCAAATAATTGAACCCGGAAGAAGTAAAAAATCGGTACAGTCGTCAACTTGCATTGCCTGGTTTTGATGCCACATCACAACAGAAATTGGAAGAGGCGAAAGTGGCCGTGGTGGGTTGTGGCGGTTTGGGTTGTCCTGTGCTATTATACCTTGCCGCAGCGGGTGTGGGTCATTTCATTTTGGTGGATCAGGATGTGGTGCAGCTCTCCAACTTGCACCGTCAAATTCTTTACAACGAAAATGATATTGGCAAAAACAAAACAGAGTTAGCGGCCCAAAAGCTGCATCAATTAAATAGCCATGTTCAAACAGAAACTTACACCGCAAAACTGACTTCTGCCAACGCTTTGCGTGTGTTGCAATTCGCAGATATTATAGTGGATTGCTGCGATAATTTTCCAACACGCTATCTGCTCAATGATGTGGCCGTGAAGTTGGCAAAACCCTTGGTGCAAGCTGCTATCCATCGCTTCGAAGGCCAGGTGAGTGTTTTCAATTCTACTTCGGGCATTAACTACCGCGATGCCTATCCAACGCCTCCCAATCCCGATTCAATTCTGGATTGTGCAAGTGGTGGAGTGCTGGGAACCATAGCAGGTATTATTGGCACCGTGCAGGCCAACGAAGTACTCAAACAAATTATCGGAATGCAAGAAACTTTGGATGGAAAAATATTTCATTTCGATGCGCGAACAAATTCTTCTTCCATTTTTCAACTGAAGAAAAACCCCAACAACACAGCACGAACAGACAACAAAGAAAATATAGAGCTGATAGATTATGAGCAATTTTGCAGCGCAGAAAAAACAACAATAACTACCCAGATGATAAATGAAATAAACGTACAAGAATTGAAAATGATGATGGAAAACAAGGAGGATTTTCAGCTAATAGATGTGCGCGAACAAGATGAATTTGATGATGCAAACTTATCGGCAACACTCATTGCTATGAGCACCATACCGGATCATGTCAACAAAATAGAGCGCGACAAAAAAGTAGTGATTCATTGCAAATCCGGAGCTAGGAGTGCCAATGTAATTGCATGGTTGCAGACCGAACATGGCTTTGGCAACCTCTTTAATTTAAAAGGCGGAATAATGGCTTGGCATCAGGAGTTTGGAAAGTGAGGACTACTTTTTTGTATGGTCCGCCTCTCGCATCAAAACCCCTTCTATTTTATACCAAAATGGTATCAGTAAAAAGTGCATTCGCGTTTTCCAAATTGCTTTGCGCTGGTTTACAATAAAAAATTACTCCAACGGCAAAAACCAATTTATTTTCAAAACAGTCGTTAGGCTATTTTGAATTTAGAATCTTTACAAAGCCATAATTTTATTGCATAGCAGACATTTTGCAGCGCATAGCTGAAAGGTTGTAGTGTGCAATTGTGCATCAGTGGTCTTCAAAAGGTCTGCCTATAAGGTACTGTCCCACAAGCTGAAGCACGTGGTTAGATCATCGGCTTTTTGTTTTTTTAGCGGGCTGAAGCCCGCAGGAACTGTGCTAATGACTTCCAAATATTAGAGCCTATGAAGTTGTTAGGGCTTTGAATAAGGTGCCCGTGGTTTTGAAGGAAGGACTTGGGAGAATTGGGGACAATGTTCAATGAAGATTTGTGGTGGCATAGCAGCAGAATAGTATCAGACTGGCTTGGGTTGTGGGCTGGTGCCACTGTCCATTTCCTTACCAGCAAAAGGTAAAAAAAGCCCGAATCATTTGCGATTCGGGCGTTTTTTAGTTCTCGTGAATAAGCTTTCTGTATTCGAGGTGGTATTAGTCGAATACTAGGGTGAGTGTAGTTGTATTGATGTGATTGGTAATTCTCAGCTGATAACTGCCTGCGGCCAAATCTTCGCGATGCAATACAAACTGGTTTTGTTTTCCGCCTTCGCTTCTGAGCAATTTGCCGGAGGCATCATAAAGCTGCACATCAAAAATGCCAGACGGAAGCATCACAAAAATCTGATCCTGCGCAGGATTTGGATAGGCGACTACTGCGATTCCATTCACCTCGCCAATGGTTGTTACTTCCACAGTTTCACTTTGTGATACGCAGTCGAAAGAGTTGGTAGTTATCACATAGTAAGTGCCGCTTTGTGTAGCCTCCAGTGTTTGGCTTGTTTCTGCGGGCATCAGCACACCGTTGTAATACCACTGCCATGTTGTGCCATTGGGTGCGGTGAGTATTGCTCCGTTTTCAGTTACATCAATGCTGGGTAAGGGATTCACTATGATGTCAACTGTGGCTTCGGCAGTGCAGTCAAATTCATTGGTAGCGGTAGCAGCTAGCGTTTCATTTTGAGATGGTGTGTAGCTGTTGCCATTGGGTGTGCCGTTGCTCCATGTCACATCTCCATCGGAGGTGGCATTGAGTATGGCCGCTTCACCAAGGCATACCGCCATCTCATCACCTACACTGACTTCGGGTAATGGATTCACAGTTACTATCAATTCATCAATGGCGATGCAATCGAATTCGCTTGTGGCAGTTGCGGTGAGTGTTTCGTCTTGGACGGGCGTGTAGGTCGAGCCGTTAGCCATTTGATTGCTCCACGCCACGGTGCCGTTGCTGGCAGCTATTAGGTTCATGCTTTCGCCTTCACATATTTCTATATCATCACCCGCATCTAGCGTTGGTGTTGGGTGTACTATTATTTGCACATTGCTTGTTTGGCTGCAAAGGGGATTGGTTACTTCAAGCGTGGCGGTGTGGTTGCCAACAGTAAGTTCGGATAGTTCAATTTCGGGCGTTGTTCCCGCTTCTAGGCCATCCACAGTCCAGTGGTATTCTTCCACATAAGGCTGCTGGCCTGTTAGTGTTGTTGTTTCTCCTTGGCACAAAACATCATCGCCACTGGCCGCCACAAAACTTTCGCAATCGAATATGGTGTGGAATACCTCATTGGTTTGAATTGGTGCATTGGCATCAAATACAATGTAGGCTTCGTTATAGAGCATGGTGCCGGGCGCAAGGAATTCACTTGCTTCTATGGAGTAAACAACAAAGCCGTGTGAGGCTTCTTCGTCTGTTTCGGCCGCTGGCAGATTGATGCCTGCAAAGAGAAAGTCAACCATTCCGTCATCGTGCAAGCAAGCGGTGTATGATGCTGAACCATATAGCGGCTGGAAGGAGGTAATGTCGAATACTTCTTCGTTAAGATCATCATGTATCATCACGGTTTCTGCGGGTATGTTGCCCAGGTTCTGAAAACGGATACGAAACTCGATGCGCTCACCGGGCAATATGTAGTGCGGCTCGGCATATCCAACGGGGTTGGCTGTAATATCGTTGGGGTCGTAAGAGCAGCCGATGATGGGTGTAGTAGTCCAGCTATTATTATATACCAGATCATTGTTTTCATCATACAAAATCAAGTCAAATTGGAAGAGAAACTCATCGCCAATATTGTCGATTCCGGGGCCATCTATGTGGAAAGAAAACAAGTCCACGGCACC
>JAYSWI010000198.1:0-6363 GCA_043718125.1 Flavobacteriales bacterium | reverse complement strand
TTACTAGTAATGGATTATTTGGTTGTTCTTCAATATGACTTACAACACCAATAAAACCAAGCTTTTCATCCATTACCTTGTAGCCTTGAATGGCTCGCATAGACAGTCTTTCATTGTCAGCTTCAGATATAAATTCAGGCTGAATAAAAATGGAACACTTGACCAAATTTTTTGCGGCTTCTTCTGTCATTATTCCTTCCAACATGACCTTAACAGAGGTATTTGTCTTGTGTTCTATTGATTGAACAATATAAGGAATTAGCAATCCTTTCACTTCCACAAAAAGATGCTGGAGCGTTAAATAATCGCGTTGATTGGTGGTGTCAAAAACAGCAGTCAGTTCACCTTTATAGCCGTGCAATTTGCTGAAATAGCCTAGTGCATGTAACTCTTCTTTATTGAATTCCATTGTTGTTTATTTTTTTTGAAATTTGAAGTTGGTCAGAAAATATATTGAACAATATCTATGAAAAAAGCCACTCAAATTGAGTGGCCATTTTAAAAAATGTAATGAATCAAATTTTGATTTATGCTTCAGTGTTTTCGGCAGGTGCATCAGGTGCAGGAGTTTCAGCAACTGGAGCTTCCGCTTCAACTGTCGGCACCACTTCGGCCTCAGCTATAGGAGCTTCAACAGGGGCTTCCGCCTCAATAGTAGCAACTACTTCTGCCACAGCTATAGGCGCTTCTGTTGGCACATTTTCTACCACCACCGCTTTCACAGCTTCAGCTTTGATAGCTGCTGCTGCCGAGGCTTGCTCTACTGCCGCTGCTTCTGATGCTTGCTCTGCTGCGCTGGTCATCGCTTTCAAACGATTCTCATTTACACTGCGCTCATGTTTCAAAGCTTTGCTCTGTGCATCAACTTTAGATTGTACCAAGCCATCTTTCTTTGCTTGCACTTTTCCAGCCTTATCGGCCATCCAAGTTTCAAGTTTTGAATCTGCAGCATCTTGAGTAAGTGCGCCTTTTGCAACACCTTTTGCAAGATGCTGTTCGAAAAGCACACCTGTATAGCTAAGAATAGCACGCACAGTGTCCGATGGTTGCGCCCCATTGGTCAACCAGCCGATGGCCCTTTTGTTGTCCAATAAAATGGTTGCAGGATTTGTGTTTGGGTTGTAGCTTCCTAAACGCTCGATGTATTTGCCATCTCTAGGTGCACGTGCATCTGCTGCTACAATGTGAAAAAATGGTTTGCCTTTTTTTCCGTGACGTTGAAGTCTAAGTTTTACTGCCATGTTGTTTTGTTTTGTTGGGTACTAAACCCTGTTAAACAGTGAATAATTATTTTTTTGAGGGCGGCAAATGTAACTTTCCCTCGCAATATTCCAACTTTAAGTTTCAAAAATAATTTCTTATGAAAATAATAGTGTACTCAATTGTCGTTTTATTCGCGCTCTCATGTCAATTTAAAATGAAAAAACATCCAGAAATTTTCAAGGAATACCTTGCCGCTATAAATGCACATGAATTGGATTCCATCAATAAATTTTTGAGTGATAATCACATATTTATTAATCCTCAAAACAAGCGTTCAGAAGGCAAAGAAAGCATGATAAATGAATGGAAAGAATTATTCGAAATTTTTCCGGATTACCAATTAAGTGTAACTGAACTGCATGAAATCGCTGATGGTGTTGTGGCCATTGGAACCACACTTGCAAGTGCCGGTGAAAAAAAGACCATTGAAAATTCTTTTGCGATTCCTTTTGCGATCAAGTGTTCCATATTGGATGAAAAAATAGTTGCGTGGCAAATGATTGCAGACACAAAAATTTCGTCCGCAGTTATGGATAGGGTTTCAGCGCTGTCGGATGATGAGCGCACAAAAGTTCAAGGCTTTGGTGGTGTTTTCTTTAAAGCCAAAGATCCAAAGGCTTTAGCTGCTTGGTATGATGCACATTTAGGAACTCATTTCGAAAATAATTTATATCAAACATTCAAATGGAGAGAACGCTCAAAACCTGGAGTGATAGGTCGCACAGAGTTCAGTTTGTTTAGCGAAAAGAGCGATTATTACGATCCAAGTAAAAGCAAATTTATGCTCAATTTTAGGGTGAATGATTTGGATGCTTTAATGGACACATTGTCTAAAAACGGAGTGGAGGTTGTGGGCAAAATAGAAACGTTTGAGTATGGAAAATTTGCGTGGATACTGGATGCTGAAGGAAACAAAATTGAATTGTGGCAGCCTGTGGACGATGTTTTGGAAGCCTATGAAGAGGGACAAGCAAAATAATTTTATGAAGTACTTAGCAATCTTTTTTCTTATGGCATTGACCACGATTGTAAATGCTCAATACGCGGACAACCCACTGAAAGGAAAGACATGGGCTACGCTGAGTGCAGGGCTAAATACTGCCGATAATATTTCATGGCAAACGGCAATAGCTGCCAACATGCGTGGCGAAACAATGATTACACAAATGCGCGTGGCTTATTCTCAAGAATTTATTGAGGCAGATGATGACTCTTGTTTTCTAAAGAAGAATAAAATAATAGAGTTGGGCCTGCTTTGGGGTGACGGTTGGGCAGGAAGGCGTTGGTTTGTAACCGGCACATTGGGTTTTGGGCTAAACATTAGAAGATTCTGCTCAGAGCCAGATGTTGCAATGGCTTCCAACTATATCTCTGCTGTCACACTTGGTATTCCCGCACATGTTGAGTTTGGTGTGATGGCCAACGCACATTGGGGAATTACTATAGCCATTTTGGGCAATTGGAATTTCAGGCAGCCTTATGCAGGAGCGCACTTGGGTCTCACTTATCGAAAATAATGGGCAAAAAAAAGTCGCTCCAATTGAAGCGACCTTTTAGTACTTAAATAAAATTCAACCTATTTCAATTTCATTAAATTTTGAACATGACAGGTAAATTGTATTTCACCCGTACAGGCTTTCCTCCTTGCATTCCAGGGCTAAAGCCTTTCAAAGTCTTGGCAACACGCATGGCCTCTTGCCCAAGTTCAGGCGAACCTGTGCCATCTCTCAAAATTTTATGACCACTTGTTGAACCATCCTTTTCAACTACAAATTCAACAAAAACAGTTCCTTCCTTTTTCGCTTCAATTGCACTATGAGGGTACTTAATGCTTTTAGTTACTTGCTCCATCATAGCTGCCTCTCCACCAGGATAAGCGGGTTGTTTCTCACAAATTGTCATTGGTTCGTCCGATGTGATGCTTGGCCTAGAATTATCTGAATCAATAATATTTCCATACTTTTCAGTTTTGCTTATTGGCGCTTTCTCTTCTTGTTTTGGCGCATCCACTTTTTCCACTTTTATCAATTCCACTTCGAAAATCAATGCGCTGTTAGCAGCAATTTTGCCTTGCCCACGAGGACCATAAGCCAATTCTGACGGAATGTAAAAAGTTGTTTTCCCACCTTCTTTCATTGTCTGTAAACCTTCTGTCCAACCTGGAATGACTTGATTGAGACCAAAAGTGGCGGGCTGTCCGCGATCAACAGAACTGTCGAACACAGTGCCATCAATCAACAAACCATGATAGTGCACCGTCACCTTGTCCGTTGTGATGGGCGAAATTCCAGTTCCTTCCTGCGTCACTTTGTATTGCAATCCTGTTTTCGTTGTTACAACACCTGGTTTGGTTTTATTTTTTGCCAAATACTCTTCACCCAATTTTTTGCCAGCAGCACCTTTTTCATCAGCAATTTTTTTCTGCTCTGCTTTGCAAAGTCTATCGGCATCCATGGGATTCATTGTTGCCACACCCGACAATTGCGCTTTCAATGCAGCCAAAAATATTTCTTGATTAAAATCAGTCACGCCACTTTTCTTCAAAGTTTCAGCAGCAGATACGCCTAGTGCATAAGACACACTGTCTTTATGATTGGTAAGACCTTGCGCCATGGGAGCCGCAACGCTTGCCGCCATTTCTTTGCCTTTTCCTTTTGCGCCCTTGTCCTTTTTCGCCTTTTCTTGTGCAGTTATTGTAAACGCTGTTAACGCAAAAATGCTAATTCCTAAAATTACTTTTTTCATTCTAAATATATTTTTTTAATTGAGCTGCAAATGAAACTATGAGTTCCATTACTCAATTGTTAAATGAATACTATTGAGCTGTTTTGGGCCTTGCAAAAATTTTTGCACTGAGATGCAAGCAGCAACAAGGAAACAAATCTTGTCTATCTACGCATCAGCTATTGATGAATGCTTCACATACATTTGCCAAGCAATTTTGAGTTGCCTTTTTTCTATTGTTAAATGAATTTTTGGTTAAAAATAATTTGTGTTTTACTTCTGCTTTATGCAGGCATTTGTTCCTTCTTTTTTCCAATGATACCAGGAGGTTTTGGTGTGCAATCAGAAACACTAAGACCAGGCAGAAACGAATTTACCTTCACAGGATACAACACCCATTTCGAAACAGCAAGAGCCTCTTTGCAAGTGCTTGTAAACACTGGAAGTAAAGTATATTATTGTGCAGAGATTGTTGAGGTATTGAGCGAAAATAAGTTGAGGGCCGTAGTTGAATTGCCGGAAATAATAGCGTCTAATGAGTTTACTTTTTACTCCAACACAGACTTGGACGGAACTGTTTTTGTTGAGGCTCCAACCAATAGCGAAGGCTTTGTTTTCGACAGGGAAAGTAAAATTGGAAGTTGCGACTACAAAGTAAAAACCAACACACATAATGGTTTTGGGTTCCCTTTTCAGCCTATTATTATTGAAAGCATTCGCAATTTGATGTGGCATGTTCCTATGTGGTTCACCATGTTTGTGTTGATGATAATGTCTTTTGTATTCAGCATTAGAGCACTGGGAAACACAAACAAACCAGATGCATTGGATATACATTATGATAAAATTTCCAAGTTCGATTTGAAGTCAGCGGCTGCTGCTTCCACCGGACTTTTGTTCTGTGTTTTAGGATTGATTACCGGAAGTGTTTGGGCCAGATTTACTTGGGGAGCCTGGTGGGTGAATGACCCACAATTAAACGGAGCTCTCGTTGTATTCTTGGTATATGCAGCCTTTTTTATTTTGCGTAAGTCAGTAACTGATGATGAGAAGCGCGCAAGACTTTCTGCAATTTTCAACATCTTCGCTTTTGTGTTGATGGTGGTCTTGTTGATGGTGATGCCCCGGTTCACAGAAGGATTGCATCCAGGCAAAAGTGGCAACCCCGCTTTCAGCAAGTACGACTTGGATAGTTCGTTAAGAATGGTTTTCTATCCCGCATGTGCTGGTTTTATTTTACTTGGTTATTGGCTTTACTCTTTAAATTTTAGAATCACAAAACTTGAATCAGAAAATGAAGACATTTAAAAGATTTTTTGTTACAACCCTGATAACGTTATTGGCATTTGCGGCAAATGCGCAAAGCACAATGGAAGCATCTTTTCATGCCAATGGCAGTATTCTGGTTGTAGTTGCAGTTGCGGCAATTGTACTAATTGGAATTTTTGTATTCATTTTCTATCTTGAGCGCAGATTGAAAAAGTTAGAAAAGAAGAAATAGTCACTCATTTATTCGTCAAATTATATGAATAATTATTCCAGATTTATTTTACAATGAAAAAAGCACACATCATTCTAATAATAGTAATAGCAGCAGTTTCAGCCATTCTTGTTAGCACCTATACCAGCTCTGTTGATAGTACCAATTTTGCCGAAGCATTTCAAATACAAGGCAAAGCAGTAAAAATTGTTGGGCAGTTTGACAAAACAAAAGGTCTTGAATATGATGCAATGAAAGATGCCAACCTCACCGTTTTTAATGTGATTGATAACGATGGCAAATCGGAAAGGGTTTACTTGAATTACAGCAAAGGAAAACCTTCAGGCTTGGAACAATCGGAAACGGTAACTATACATGGCTGCTACGAGCCAAATGGTTATTTCAAAGCCAATGACATACAGATGAAATGCCCAAGTAAATACAATGAAAACAAACATGAATTGGCGGTTCAATAACAAACAATACGAAACAGGTTTCTGGCCCAAATAACAATTATTTTGAACACTCTATCTATAAATTGAATTCCACAATTTTCACTTTTGTTTCCTATCTCATAGTGATTAGGTTTCTTGTTACATTCTATAATTGATTTCAATTTTATCATTGCCCATGCTTAATCAGAATTCAAAGCATGATCATTACGCAAGAACTTATCTAATTTATTTCATTCTACTCTAGTAAAAAAGCAATGCAAGAAATCTTATACCTCAACGAACATTTGACACCAGGGAAAATCGGAAATTTTCTTGTTGTACTCAGTTTTATCGCTTCCCTTTTTGCAAGTTGCGCATACTTCTTCGCGACAAAACAGTCAGTTGAAAAAAACTTATGGCACAAGCCTGCTCGCATTGGTTTTATCATTCATGGTCTTAGCG